>JAQURM010000005.1 GCA_028715605.1 Desulfovibrionales bacterium | reverse complement strand
AGCTGTGAATTGCGCATAGCTGGGTCTTACAATCTGGCCTTTGAAAGGCTTGAGCCGAGTGAAGGGAAACTTTCACGCTCGGTTCTTAGGAGAGCGAGTAGTAGTAATGCTGCTCGCTTATCCGACTAAGTTCACGCCCATGCTAGGCGTACATAAGGCCCTGCAGGCGGAAAGAGAAAAATGCAGACACAACTAACATTATTTGAAAAGCCATCAGTAACTATGCCGGATTTGAAAGTCTCCAGATCGGGAACTTTCGTTGACAACATAGCGTTACCTGTTCACCGATGGTTCCGCTACTCGGCTGGCTTTGCTGCTCAATGGGTGGAGCAGGTCTTGCAGGAATGGGGAATTGGGCATGATAGTATTGTCCTCGATCCATTTGCCGGATCGGGCACGGTTTGCGTTGTCTGTGATGCGCTCAGAATTAAGAGCATCGGAGTCGAAGCCCATCCAATTGTGGCCCGTATTTGTAAAGCGAAACTCCTGTGGAAAACTCCAGTCGACCCTTTCGCTGACTTTGCGGCACAAGTCTTGAAAAGCGCACGGACCCAGAAGGCGAGAACGAGTGATTATGCGTCGCTGATTCGGCGCAGTTTTGACGAAGATTCACTCGCCGTCTTGGAAAGTCTGAAAACGGCGTGGTCGTCTTTACAGGATCAGTCTCCAGAATCCGAACTGGTCTGGCTCGCTCTCACAGCAATCCTTCGCCCCACATCTAAGGCGGGAACCGCTCAGTGGCAATATATTCTTCCCAACAAGACCAAAAAAAAGGTGGCCCCCCCACTATTGGCATTTCAGCAGCAGATTGAACTTATGAAATCCGACATGAGATGGATGCAATCTCGCGCGGAACAATCAAGAGGGCAAATCATCGCGGGAGATGCTCGGAGTATGGCGGTTATCATGCCCAAGCAAGTCGATGCCGTTATCACATCACCCCCTTATGCGAACAATTACGACTACGCTGACGCATTGCGGTTTGAAATGACTTTCTGGGGAGACGTAAACGGTTGGGGCGACATTCATGACAAGGTAAGAAAACATCTGATCGTGTCTTCCTCCCAACATTCCTCTCGTGAACGACTGAAGCTGGAGGACCTTCTGGAAACAGAATCAGTCGCACCAATCAGGGATGAGTTGCGGCAGGTTGTCCATAAGTTGGCCATTGTCAGGGAGAGTCACGGTGGCAAGAAGCACTATCATACGATGATTGCGGCTTACTGCCGAGACATCGGACTTGTGCTTCAAGAACTTCGGCGCGTCTGCAAGCAGGGAGCGCGTATGTGCTGGGTCATCGGAGATTCGGCGCCTTACGGCGTTTACTGCCCCATCGAAAGGTGGATTGCTGAGTTGGCGGTTGCGGCGGGGTTTGAACAGCATCACTTCGAAAAACTTCGGGATCGAAACATAAAGTGGAAGAATCGCAAACACCGAGTTCCCTTGAAAGAGGGACTTCTTTGGATTGAGGGGTAGACATGGCAGTATCACTTGCGCACACCTTTGGGCAGATAATCGGAAACGTCCTCGAAGATGCTATTGTATCGACACTTCGCAAGTTTGCGGACGATCATGGATTGTACTTAGACATGAAGGGGCCACGAGCAGCAAGAGAGGGAAAAAAGGTCACGTGGACAGATCTCTATGGCAATGCCCATGACTTGGACTTCGTTCTCGAACGAGGCGGAACGGACGAAATAATCGGAATCCCTGTTGCTTTCATTGAGACAGCGTGGCGTCGTTACACAAAGCACTCGCGAAACAAAGCACAGGAAATCCAGGGGGCAATCCAAGTTCTGGCTTTAACCCACAAGTACAGTTGCCCGTTCACTGGCGTGATTCTCGCAGGTGTCTTCACCAACGGAGCATTGACCCAGCTTAAATCCCTCGGGTTCCACGTGCTCTACTTCCCCTATGACTCAATTGTTCAGGCATTCAAATCTGTTGGGGTTGACGCGGATTTCGATGAGGACACGGCGGAAAAGGATTTCCGCGCAAAAATTCGTCGATGGAATTCATTGAGCAAACGATCAAAGCAAGGTGTTGCTGATTTCCTCGTGCGAACGCATCAACAAGACATAGACGTCTTCTTTGGCGCGCTGGATAAGACGGTGTCTCGGAGAGTCGATAAGATCGTTGTAATTCCGTTGCACGGGAAGGAGACAGAATACTCTTCAGCGACGGAAGCCATTGCCTTCCTGTCCGCCTACCAATCAAGCGGAGTCCAAGGCAAAGTCTACAAGTACGAGATTCACATCCGCTACAACACCGGTGACAGGGTTACGGCTGAATTCACGACCAAGGATGCCGCTGTGGAGTTCTTGGCGAAATACAGATAGAAGGCCAGGTGAATTCAAGTTGTAAGTGCACCACTTGATGTCTGCCAGAACACTTCATGTGGAGACCGGGAAGACGAGGCTTGTGTAGAGGCGATTCATGAATCGCCCTATCTAAAATAACAGCCGTGGTTATTTTAATTTTCAGGGTGGGGCCGCTCCGATGAAAAAGTTCCAGTCCTGGCATCTGATCCTAAATCACGTTGACATGCAACAAGGATTTTCCTATATTGGCCACATAAGAGGGGAATATTGATCAAGGCTGATTAACGGACATATCGATTACTACGAAAGTGAAGGTTCGTGTACCCACACGCCTTAACATACAATATTACAGGTAAGCGATTATGGAGAAAAAAGAAATAATAAAAATCATCAGAAATCGCAAGCCTGAGCTGGAATCCCATTATGGAGTCCAGCGGCTCGGCTTGTTTGGCTCCTATGTTAGGGAGAAGCAGAGCAAGAGGAGTGATATCGATATACTCGTCACGTTCAACCGCGATATCGACCTCTTCGACTTTTTGGACCTACGTGAATATCTCGAAAGCCAGCTCAGTATCAAGGTTGATCTGGTCATGGAGTCCGCTCTCAAGCCGGCCATTGGTAAACGTATCCTGTCCGAGGTCGAATATGTCTAAAGGGCGGGAGATCTCCGATTACCTTGATGATCTTGTAACTGCTATTGCCGACGCCGAGGAGTTCACCCATGGAATGTCTTACGAAATGTTTGCAGCGGACAAGAAGACGGTCAACGCCGTGATCAGGTGTCTCGAAGTCCTCGGCGAAGCAGCCAAACACATTCCGACATCATTTAGAAAAAAACATCCCGATATTCCCTGGAATAAAATGGCCGGCATGCGGGACGTTCTCATCCACGACTACATGGGGGTTGACCTGAAGACCGTCTGGAAGGTTGCCCAAGAGCGTTTGCCGGAGTTGAAGCCCCTGCTCGAAGGATTAAAACCTACAAAGAACGATTAAACGGCATTGCTCTATATGAGGGCGTTGCCTCCTGCTGCCACCCGTTTGACTCCCACATTCCATGTATGATACGATAAATAGTACCTGAACAGGGTCTCCCCGATGAGGTGACTAGGGCATCCGTCATCCCGTGAATAAGGCGTTGTGATATGGATCATATAAGATTTCGATTGCGCATATTTTTTATCCTTCTATTGGGCATTGTGCTGGTGGGAACCGCCGGCTTCATGGCCATTGAGGGGCTTTCTCTGCCGGATGCCTTTTACTTCACAATGGTCACGATAACCACGGTGGGTTATGGAGATATCCACCCCGCCACGCAGACAGGCAAGATGCTGACCATCCTCCTCATTGTAATGGGTGTTGGAACATTCCTCGGAGTAGTGGCAAACGCCACGGAGTTGTTGCTGAACAAGCGGGAAAAACAGATCAGAATGGAAAAGTTGAACATGGTGATCGGATTGTTTTTCAGCGAGGTCGGAACCGGCCTGCTGGCTTCTTTTTCCCGGTCCGATCCCAACCTGGAAATCCTGCGAAGGGAGCTTATCATAAGGAGCGATTGGTCTGACCGGGACTTCCTCGGCCTCGAAAAGCGCATTGAGAAATACGAATACGCGGTTGATATCAAAAAAACGGAACTGGAAGAATTGCGGGGTTTCCTCGAAGCAAAAAGCATTCTCCTGCTGCGATTGCTGGAAAATCCGGTGCTGCTGGAACATGAGGTGTTCACCGAACTCCTCAGGGCCGTCTTCCATTTGAAAGAAGAGTTGGCAAGCCGAACGGACCTGAGCCGGTTACCGGATACTGACTATGCTCATCTCGCCGGTGACATAAAGAGGGCTTATGGCCTCTTAGGCCGTCAGTGGGTGTACTACATGAAACATCTAAAAACCAACTACCCTTATCTCTTTTCTCTGGCCATGAGAACCAATCCCTTTGACAAAGACGCGTCACCCATAGTGAGATAGGGGCTTGTTTTTCGAGAACAGATTTTAGAAAGACCACTGAAGAATATCTTGCATTTGCATTAAAAAAGCTTAATCATAGACCAAGAAAGCGCCTCAACTACCGGTCTCCACTTGAAGCGTTCTGGCAGACATCAGGCGGTGCACTTACAATTTGAACATGCATAGCAAGCGAATACGATGCATTTTACCTTGCATACGGAGATTCCCCGCAGCTTGCTGCGGGGAGCTTCAATTCACCTCCCCTACGGTCCTTACCAATTGTATGGATTGACAGAGAAGGAGATTGCGATTGTGGAGGGGAAGGCGTAAAATAAGTACGATTTCACTAAGGGAGTGAGTTATGAGAACAAAAGGAGCAACAGCAGAAGTTTTTTTGGCAGCATTCAAAACTTTGCCGCGAAAAGAGCAAGATATTTTTCTGTCATCCATATTAAAGGACAAAAAACTCCGCGAGGATCTTATAGATATAGCCATAGCAGAAAGTAGGGTAAAAGGCCAAAGCAGACCATTCAGAGACTTTTTGAAAGAGCATGACAATTAAATGGATAAATATTCTATTGAGATTATCTCAAAGGCAGCAAAGGAATTTTTGAAACTGCCTGAACTGGTGAGACTAAAAATTCGCAAACGGATACTTTCACTTGAAGACAATCCTAGACCATTCGGGCATAAGAAACTAAAAGAAACCGAATATTATAGAATAAGAAGCGGTGATTATAGAGTGCTGTACCGCATTGATGATAGGATGAAAATTGTTAAAGTGCTGTCAATCGCCCACAGAAAGGATGCTTATAGGTGATATAAAGCATACCTTCATTACCCTCTTTAACCAAATCCTTGCTGCTGACTAAAAACCCCTCCTTCATACGCCCTTTGGTAAGGGCGGAGATTGTGGAGGGAATGCGATAATTATGGAGATTATAAACCGTTAGAACACATTAAAACAAGAATTACCGGGCAGCACAAATACAAATTACACCTTACATACAGGAGCAGAGAACATGAAAAATGCAGAGATGAAAGTTGAAGGGAATATCCTGACCATTACAGTGGATTTATCCAAGGAATTCGGCCCGTCATCCTCGGGCAAGACCATCATTATTGCTTCCACGGAAGGGAACATCAGCGTCCCCGGCGCTGAGGACAAGAAGGTGGGCTTGAACGTTTACCGCAGGAAGTAAGAGTCAGAAATTTCGGTTATACGCAACGTCATAAATAATCGCGTATAAATCTTCATCCCCGCTCGCCTGCGGCGGATAAACTTCAGCGGGAATCCGGAATCATAACCAAAGGCCTTTATAATGCCTTCCTTTGCAGTTAGTGAAGAGAAGAACAGATGGCTAAAGGAGACTATGGAGGCCCTCGGCATCCAGGAAAAGGATATCGAGGAGAAATTCATCCGGTCATCAGGAAAAGGCGGGCAAAATGTGAACAAGACCTCCACCTGCGTCTATCTGAAACACCTGCCTACCGGAATAGAAGTAAAGTGCATGAAGGACCGGAGCCAGTCTGTTAACCGGTTCCTGGCCCGGCGTGAGCTTGCAGAGCGGATTGCGGCGCTATCAGGCCGGGTGACCGGCCGCGGCCTTGCGCAGGAGAGAATAAGGAAGCAAAAGGCAAGGAAGAGAAAGAGAACAAAAAGTAGGTACGGCATCAACCCTGAGTCCTCATGATAAGCAGAGAAGCGCTTCAGATCCTGGAATTCGATAAAATCCTGAATACAATTTCCGGCTTTTCCCATAGCGATGCCTCGCGACAGGCTGTTTTGGATATTTCCCCCTTAAGTGACCGGGGCGATATAGCAGAAAGATTCGGACAGGTCAAAGAGATTCAGGGGCTGGCCCAGGCTGGCACCCCACTCAGGTTATCTCATTTTCAGGACATATCCCAGGCCCTTGAGCAGGCAAGGCTTGAGGGCGCCGTCCTTGATCCCGGCGAACTTATAGCCTTCGTGCCTGTTCTGCGGATAATTTCCGAGGTATCCGCGCAGATCGCAGAGGCAGACAGCCTGCCCGGGCTGACCAGGCTGACCGGCCATTTAACTGGCTTTCCCGATATACTCGCCGCTATCGGGAGGTCTATCGATAGCGAAGGAAATATCCTGGACAGCGCGAGCCCGACCCTTTCTCATCTGCGAAGCCGAATAAGAGGCATGGAGGCGAAGATAAGAAAGAGATTGGAGGAGACGGTAACGGACCGGGGTGTGACCCCCTTTTTACAAGATGACTTTATTACTCAGAGGGCGGGCCGGTGGGTTATCCCGGTGAGAATGGACGCCAAAGGTCAGGTGCCGGGCGTGGTCCATGATGTCTCAAGATCAGGCGAGACGGCCTTTACAGAGCCATTAGAGATAATCGGAATTGCCAACGAGCTGGAGAACCTTGTTGCCGAGGCCAAGGCAGAAGAGATTCGCATCTTAAAAGTTATCTGCAAGATGATAAGAGAAGAAGCGGACGAAATTAAGGCGCAGTACAAGACCATCGTTTATCTCGATGTCCTGGATAGTATCGCCCGGTTTGCTGATTACCTGCAAATGGAAGCGCCCCGGATAACCGGTTCATCTGAAATTAAACTGGTGAGGGCAAGACACCCGCTCCTTATGCTGTCGCAGAAAGAAAGAGGCATGGGAGAGGTGGTGCCCCTTGATCTCAGCCTCGCCGGCGAACATACCGTGATGGTCATAACCGGCCCCAATGCCGGGGGCAAGACTGTCGCCATCAAGACGCTGGGGTTGCTCCTCCTCATGGCCCTATCCGGCATTCCGGTGCCGGCTGATTCCTCGTCCACCTTTCCCCATGTCAGCCGGCTTCTCGTTGATATAGGAGATGAACAATCCATAGAAAGCAGCCTGTCCACTTTCTCCGCCCATGTCTCTCATATCGCAGAGATACTCAAAGAGGCCGATGCAAAGACGGTCATCTTGTTAGATGAGATGGGCACCGGGACGGACCCGGTGGAGGGAGCGGCCATTTCCTGTGCTGTTTTAAAAGAGCTAAAAGGCAAAGGCGCCCTTGTTTTCGCTACTACACATCTCATGGACATAGTGGGTTTTGTCCATAGGACAGCGGGGATGGTAAATGCCTCTATGGAATTCGATCACGACACGCTGAGTCCTTTATACAGGTTGAAGGTGGGAGAGCCCGGTCAGTCCCATGCCCTCGAGATAGCCAGGAGATATGGTCTCCCCGCGCACGTCCTTGAGTTCGCGAAAAATGTGCTGGGTAATGTGAACGTGGAATTCCACAAGCTTCTTACAGAGTTGAAGGAGAAAAGGGCCGCGCATGAAGAGGGACTTAATGAGCTACAGCGGCAAAAGGCAGAGGTTAAAGGAAAAGAGAAGTTTTTAAATGAAAAACTGACCGAGGCAGAAAAGCTAAAGGCAGAGATAATGGAAAAGGCATACCGGGAGGCCAAGGATATTATTTCGGAGACAAAGAGGCAGGTCTATGCCGTCCTGGAAGAGGCGAAAAAGCAGAAGAAGGGTCGCGAGGCCATGAAAAGGATCGTAAGGATACAGCAGGGGGTCGAAGATAAGCTGCGGGAATTCGATAAGGAACCTTCTCTATCAATCGGTGAGATAAGGGAAGGAGACACCGTATTTATCAGGTCCGTGGGCTATGATGCCACGGTGATGAGGGTTGACCGAAGACATAAACGGGTGAGGGTAAGGGCCGGAAAGATGGAATGGGAAGTGCCGGTTTCGGATATTGTCACTGAAAAAGGGAAGGTCCCGGAAGTAAGGGCTGCTTCTGATAAAAAAGCAGGAACACTAGAGACGGTTCCAGATATGTTGAACTTGATCGGCTTGAGGGTTGATGAGGCCCTATCCGTACTGGAGCCTTTTCTCAATCATGCCTCCCTGGCGGAACGCAAGGAGGTAACCATTATTCATGGACTGGGGACAGGCATCCTGCGGAAGGCCGTGCGCGAATATCTCACCGGGCACCCCCTGGTGGAGCAATTCAGGGGCGGGGAGTTGTCTGAAGGAGGGGATGGGGTGACGATAGCGACGCTGAGGTGATATGGGGATATTCTTCGGAATGTGTTCACAAAGGGGTGAGAATCAGGGGGATGCTATTTTTCCTCCGGTACCTCCCCACATATAAGACGACGTAAAAAGTCTGCCTTTTTGGGGGATAAATCGAATCTGACACAGGCTTCTTCCAGTAAGACGTGTAACGGGATGTCCTTCTTTTCCAGCCGGCATTCGGATATCCACTTCACTGCGTTGCGGATATCTTCTCCTTCCGGCATTATATCGCCAGCATCGGTCATTTTATGCGCTCCATAGTAACTAGTGCTCATCCGAAAATTTTAGGTTTCGGATGGAAACCAGCTAAATTATTTTTCCACTATTATACCTTTCTTTTTCATTTCCTTCAAAAAAGATTCTATATCACCGCCGCCGCATCCTTCCAGCTCAAATTCATCCGCTATATTATCCATAAAAAGTACAGATAGGCGATTTTTGCCGATCAGGGAGATTTTTCGGATGTGTTGCGCGTCCAGCCACAGGCCGACCTTTTCCCTGAAATCCTCAAGATTACATTTTGCCCTGCCCATGGGAGCCCCCTTATTGTTGCGTACCGGATAGAGAAATTCACGTCTTTCAAAAGCGAAAAGCGGCACAACCTCTCCCGCCGTGCCGCTTTCCACACCCTCAGATCAGATATATTCCTTATTTTTTCTCTTTCTTTTTGGCGGGCTTTTCTTCCTTCTTGGCGGTTGCTTTCGGTTTTGGCTTGGCGTGGGCCTTACAGGTTTTACACATGGTGCCATCCCCCTTTAGGCATTATTTTAAAAAATGTTATCAGCAACCATGAGATAAGTCAATAAATTTTGGAGGTCATGTAGGGGTAATTTTATTCCAAAAGGCACATGAAAGTGCTATAAGATAATGTATTCGTTCACCGTTATCGGTTCACCGTTGTCCGTGAAAAGCACAAAAACGCCTTTTTCGGTGAACGGATGCGTATTCCTGCGAAGCTTGTCCCTGACTCCGATCAGGGAGCAGGAATCCAGAAACTAAAAGACTGGATTCCGTGTCAAGCACGGAATGACAGATAAGAGGGTACTTACAGATGAAAAAAGGCCGTGTTGTTTTTGTTCTGGCAGCCGGGATTGCTATCGCCCTGGCCGCCATTATCCTGTATTCCAATAACAAAGAAGATGGGAATTTCATCAAGCTCTCCGGTAACATAGAGGCTACAGAGGTGGCCATAAGCTTCAAGATTCCGGGAAGGCTCATAGAGAGAAGATTTGATGAGGGTCAATGGGTCGAAAAGGGTGAGGTCATGGCCCGCCTGGATGACGCTGACCTTAAACACCAGGTGAGTTTGGCCAGGGCCAATCGGGCCGCGGCCCAGGCCAGGTTAAAGGAGCTGCTGGCCGGATCGAGAACTCAAGAGATAAAGCAGGCCGAGGCCGTATTGAAGCAGGCCGAGGCCGATATGCAAAACAAGGAGCGGGATCTAAACCGGGTGTTGCCGCTGTACGAGGCCGGGATTGCATCTAAAAAGACACGGGATGACGCAGCGACAGCTTATAAAATAGCCCAGGAGGCCTATCAACGGGCTGGAGAAAACTACGCATTGGTGAAAGAGGGGCCTCGCAAGGAAGACATAGAGGCCGCCCGTGCCCAGGCAGCATCAGCGGAGGCCTCTTTGAAACTTGCCGAAACCAACTTAAGTTATGCCGCTGTGTATGCTCCTATCTCAGGGGTGGTGCTTTCCAAGGCGGCGGAGCCAGGCGAAGTCTTATCTTCAGGCAGGCCTGTTCTTACGCTCGGAGACATAGACCATATCTGGCTCAGGGCTTATATTGATGAAAAAGACCTGGGTAAGGTGAAATGGGGGCAAGAGGCCTCAGTAACCACAGATTCTTATCCTGGTAAGGTCTATAAGGGCAGGGTATCTTTTATCTCATCTCAGGCTGAATTCACTCCCAAGACGGTCCAGACGGAGAAAGAGCGGGTAACGCTTGTTTACCGGATTAAGGTAGATATGGACAACAAGGATCGGGAGCTAAAGCCGGGCATGATTGTGGATTGCCGGGTAAAGACGGGGCCTTAAATTATTACCACGGCAATTAAAAAGCCTAAATCCCCCCTCACCCCCCTTTAGAAAAGGGGGAACATACCGTTAATCCCCCTCTTTGGGAAAGAGGGGTCAGGGGAGATTTTAAAAATGCTGTCCAAATCCAGCCTTTTAAAAATCTTATTTTGGACAGATGTGTAACTAAACAACAAAAACTGTATCAGCTTAGCTGGTTGAAAGAGTATTCTTAAATCCCTCCCAACCTCCCTTTTTCAAAGGGAGGAGAAACACTTCCCCCTTTGGAAAAGGGGTATTGAGGGGAATTTTAGCTCTTATAGCACCTTAAGTGTTACTAAAAACTATTCTGTAGCTAGACCTGTCCATAGTTGATAGAGCTTTGTCATTCTTTTGAACTTTGGGCTTTGGCATTTGAACTTACCGGTTATTACCATGTTTGCCATTGATGTCCAAAATCTGACAAAAAATTTCAGAGACGTTGTGGCCGTGGATAATCTCACTCTTCAGGTCAAGGAAGGAGAGATATACGGCCTGGTCGGTCCTGATGGCGCCGGCAAGACCACCACGCTGCGGCTCCTTTCCGGTGTCCTCAAGCCGGATAAAGGGGAGGGGACAGTAACCGGTTTCAGGCTTTTTCACGACCGGGAAAAGATCAAGGAAAACATATCCTACATGCCTCAGCGTTTTGCCCTTTATACTGATCTGACCGTGGAAGAGAATATCCGTTTCTATGCGGATGTCTTTGAGGTTCCGGGCAAGTTGTGGCGTGAGCGCGCCGAACGCTGGCTGAAAATGTCCAACCTTTTTGATTTTAAAAATCGCCTCGTGCAGAACCTTTCGGGCGGTATGAAACAGAAGGTGGCCCTCATCTGTGCGCTCATCCATACGCCCAAAATGCTCCTTCTGGATGAGCCAACCAATGGCGTGGATCCGGTGTCACGGCGCGACTTCTGGGGTATCCTTTATGGCTTGCTCAAGGAGAGGGTGACGATCCTGGTCTCTACTGCCTACCTGGATGAGGCGGAACGATGTAACCGCATAGGACTTCTCCACCATGGGCGGATGCTCCTGGAGGGGGATCCGGCCGCCGTAAAGAACCGGTTTCCCGGACAGGTAGCTGAGATTGTCTGTGGGGAACGCGAGCGGGTCAAATCTCTACTCCGGGACCTGGAGGGCGTTCAGGACGTTATCGTGAGCGGCGATCGCATACACGTCCACCTTGACGACTTTAAAAGACGGGAATCTGCTGTGAGAGAAAGATTAAAAGGGGCTGACATACAGGCAGAGTGTTTTGCCCCTGTGTCACCTTCTTTAGAGGACGTTTTCATGTCCCTGGTGCAACGGGAACAGAAGAAGGGCGAGACAGGATGACTTCGGAATACTCGGTAAGCGTAAGTGAACTCGTAAAGCGATTTGGGGATTTTACTGCCGTCGATCGGGTGAGTTTTAATGTAGGAAAGGGTGAGATATTCGGCTTTCTGGGGCCAAACGGCGCAGGGAAATCGACTACCATACGCATGCTCTGCGGCCTGATCAGCCCCACAGGCGGAAATGGAACGGTGGGAGGATTTGATATCGTCAGGGAATCCCAAAAGATTAAAGAGCATATCGGCTATATGTCGCAGAAGTTTTCTCTATATGATGACCTTAAGGTAGGAGAGAATCTCGCATTTTTCGGCGGGGTATATGGACTTTCCGGTCAAAAATTGGAAAAACGCACCGGGTTTGTCTTGGATTTTACCGCGCTATCAGAAAAAAGAGAGAGCGTCACCGCTACGCTCGCCACCGGATGGAAGCAGCGGTTGGCCCTGGGTTGCGCCATACTCCATGAGCCGGCTATCGTGTTTTTGGACGAACCCACATCCGGCGTCGATCCCCTCTCCCGACGCCGTTTCTGGGACCTTATCTATCTCATGGCCTCCCAAGGGGTCACGGTCTTTGTCACTACCCATTACATGGATGAGGCAGAGTACTGCGATCAACTGGCCTTGATATATCGCGGCCGGCTTATTGCCCTCGGCAGTCCACAGGAGCTCAAAAGTCGGTATATGCAGGAAACGATTCTGGAGGTCGCCTGTCATCCTCTGGTGGAGGCCCTGGAGGCGCTTCAGGGCGGACTTGATACCGCCATATTTGGAAACACGCTTCACGTTAAAGTACAAGAGCCGGTCTCCGGGCAGGATGCCATCCGGGAAAGGCTGGCTGGTAGTGCAATAGAGGTCCAGAACATACGGGCCATAGTCCCTTCTCTGGAAGATGTCTTTGTTACCCTTATCGAACAGGAAGACGCAAAGGAATCCAGCCGTGTTCAGGCCTAAACGTCTTTACGCCGTTACCCTGAAGGAATTTATCCAGATATACCGTGACCCCCGCAGCCTGGCTATGGTTATATTGCTGCCTGTTCTGCTCATCGTCCTCTTCGGGTATGCGGTGACCTTTGACATTAAACACGTTTCTATGGCTGTTTTTGATCAGGATCGAACCCAGAGGAGCCGCGACTTCATGCAATTCTTTGCCAATTCTCAGTACTTTTCCGTACATAGTTATCGAGATAACTATCAGGAAATAATCGACGATATAGATGCCGGTCGCATCAAATTCGGCCTTGTCATCCCGGCCAGGTTTTCCCGGTCATTATCTTCCGGCCAGGAGGTCCCGGTTCAGGTACTCCTGGACGGGAGCGATCCCAACACGGCCAACATCGTCCTGAGCTACGTCAACGGGATTACCGAGATATTCAATGCTACAATCCGGGGAGACAAAATTCCCGTCACGGCCCGGGTGCGCGTCTGGTTTAACGAAGAGATGGAGAGCAAGAATTCCATAGTTCCGGGCCTGATCGCGGTCATTATGACGGTGATTGGGGCGCTCCTGACTTCTCTCACGGTGGCCCGTGAGTGGGAGAGGGGCACCATGGAAGGCCTTATCTCGACTCCGGTAAAAAAGCTGGAGCTTATCCTGGGAAAACTCATCCCGTACTTCGTTCTGGGCATGGTGGATATGTTTATTGCCGTAGCCGCAAGCCGATTGATTTTTGATGTGCCCCTGCGCGGCAGTTTCGCGGCGCTGGTGTTCATCTCCGGTATATTCATGATCGGTTCCATAGCCTTTGGCTTTTTCTTGTCGGTCATCGCCAAAAATCAACACATGGCCAATCAATTAGCCATATTTACCACGTTTCTGCCCGCCTTCCTTTTATCAGGCTTTCTCTTCCCCATCGCGAATATGCCTGCTTTATTACAGATTATCACCCAGGTGGTTCCGGCCCGGCACTTTGTTGCGGCCCTGAGGGCCATCTATCTCAAGGGGCTTGGGTTAGACTTGTTATGGATGCAGACCGTAATCCTGGCCATAATCGGCCTGGTCGGCATAGCCGCGGCATATATGAAGTTCAAAAAATTCCTGGAGTAAGCACACCTTGTTCAACCGCATACGCACCATCATTATAAAAGAGTTCATCCAATTTTTACGGGACAAACGTATGCGTTTCACCCTCCTGGTCCCGCCTATCATGCAATTGATAGTTTTTGGTTACGCGGCCAACTTCGATTTAAAGCATATTCCCACCGCAATAATAGATTATGATCAGAGCGTGGAGAGCCGGGAGATACTCTCCCGATTTGATAGCACGGCCTATTTTGACATAAAACATAGGGTGAGGACTATGCCGGAGCTTAAAGGGCTTATAGATCGAAGCAGGGTTATTCTAGGGATAGTCATTCCGGCCGGGTATGCCAATGACGTGCGCGGTGGAAAGCCTGTTAATATCCAGGTGCTCTTAGATGGTACGGATTCAAATAGCACAATGGTCATTGTCGGCTATCTGAACCGGATATTGGGCGACTATAACCGTGCGCTTTCTGCCAAATTAGTCGCAGAATATGGCGAGGTCACGGTTGAGCCGCGTACCTGGTATAATCCGAACCTGGAAAGCCGGGTCTTTTTCGTCCCCGGAGTCATTGCCCTGGTGGTCTTTATGGTCACCATGATACTTACCGCCATGGCTATTGTGAAAGAATACGAGATCGGCACTATAGAACAGATTCTCGTGACGCCGATACGGCCGATTGAGCTTATCCTGGGAAAACTATGCCCATTTGCGGTTGTCGGCATTGTCGATGTCATTTTGATCAGCATAGTAGGCCTCTTATTATTCCAGGTTCACATAGCCGGCAACCCGCTGGTGCTCTTTCTCGGCGCTATAATGTTTCTCTTAAGTTCCTTAGGATTTGGACTTTTCCTTTCCACGGTGTCGCGTACCCAGCAGCAGGCCCTTATGGCCAGTTTCTTATTCATTAACCCGGCCGTCATGCTCTCCGGCTTCGGCTTCCCCATTGAGAATATGCCTCAGTGGGTGCAATACCTGACCTATCTGAATCCGCTGCGTTACTTTGTGGCGGTTATCCGTGGGGTATATCTAAAAGGCGTTGGACTTGACATCCTCTGGCCGCAACTGCTGGCCATGGCCGTGATAGGCATATCTGCGATCGGCATAAGCGCCTTACGGTTTAAGCAGAAACTGGGATAGGGAAGATTACGTCCCAGGATTCAGCCCCGGCCTGCCGGCTCTCTCTCCCTGCATTAGGAACCCCTGGTCTCTTCGCTTCACGGCTTGCGCAAGCGATCCTTTCGGGGTTCGCAGGCGGGGAATACCTGCCACTTCCCGCCTCTAAAGGGCGGGTTTTCCCCTTTCTGCTCGCCCTCGATGGGTCCCCCCCTGCTCCAGCAAGTTTCGCTCAGAAACATAGGGGTTCCCTAAGACTCAGGGAAACTTTGTTTAATTTTAACCTTTGCAATGGATCTTTTAAAGGGTATACTATCAGTTTTTAATTTCGCCGTGCTTTGATCTTGAGGAAGGAAAGAGGAAAGTAAACAGATGAAGAGATATGCAAAGAATGAAAAGCTAAGAAATATTGCCATCATCGCCCATGTTGACCACGGAAAGACCACGCTTGTTGACACTATGTTCAGACAGAGCGGATTGTTCAGGGTAGGGCAGGAAGTGGACGACAGAATAATGGACAGCATGGACCTGGAGCGGGAAAGAGGCATCACCATTGCTGCGAAAAACTGTGCCGTAGTCTGGAAAGGCATAAAAATAAACATCATAGACACCCCTGGACATGCGGATTTCGGGGGTGAAGTAGAACGGGCGCTCAGCATGGCCGACGGTGCGCTTCTCCTGGTGGACGCTTCGGAAGGCCCTCTACCCCAGACGCGTTTCGTCCTGAAAAAAACGTTCGAGGCAGGTCTGAAGATTATCGTGATGATAAACAAGATCGACCGCAAAGATGCGCGTCCTGACGAAGTCTTGAATGAGATATACGACCTGTTTATAGACCTTGGCGCTACGGAAGAACAGCTTGATTTCCCTTTACTCTATGCCATAGGCCGTGACGGTATTGCACAAAAGGCGCTGGAGGAAAGAGGCGAAAATCTCCATGTACTTTTTGATACCATCGTCGAGGAGATTCCCGCGCCTTCGTATGACCCGGAAGAAGCGTTCCAGATGCTGGTCGCGGACCTGGGTTATTCCGATTATCTCGGCCGGTTGGCTATAGGCAAGGTTTTCAACGGCAAGGCAAAATACAACGACAGCCTGGTTTGTATTGATGAGCAAGGCGAGCAGCTCCCGCTCAAGATTTCAAAACTGCAGATCTACGAAGGAATGAACCTCAGAGAGGTTGATGTTGTGGAGCCCGGCGATATTGTTGTCCTCTCCGGCCTGGACTCCGTCAATATAGGCGACACCATCTGCACGAAAGATTCCCCAAAGCCGCTGAAACGGATAACGGTTGACGAGCCTACCGTTTCCATGAAATTCACCATAAACAACGCGCCATTTGGAGGGAAAGAAGGCAAGTTCGTACAATCCAGCAAGATATGGGAGCGCCTCGGGAAGGAGATGCAGAAAAACGTGGCTATAAAGGTAGAAGAAGCCGCGGACAAAGAGAGTTTTATTGTCAAGGGCAGAGGCGAGTTTCAGATGGCTATTCTCATTGAGACCATGCGAAGAGAAGGATTTGAGCTTTGCGTAGGCCGTCCCGAGGTCATTTACAGATACAAGGATGGAAAAAAGCGTGAGCCGATAGAACAACTTTCTATTGATTGCAGTGAGAATTTCCTGGGAATTGTGACGGAAAAACTTTCTATACGGAAAGGCAAGATGACAAATCTTGTCAATAACGGCCGGGGCAGGGTAAGGATAGAATTCAGCATCCCTTCACGGGCGCTCATAGGCTACCGGGACGAATTCCTTACCGACACCAAAGGCACGGGCATCATGAACTCCTATTTTACAGGCTATGAGGAGTACCGGGGCGACTTCCCCGCGCGCTCTACCGGTTCCATGGTGGCCGACCGGGAGGGAAAGTCCGTGGCTTACGCACTTTTTAACCTTGAGCCGCGGGGGCAGCTTTTTATTTCACCCGGCGAGGCCGTTTATGAGGGCATGGTGATCGGCGAGCATAACCGGGAGAATGACATCGACGTAAATCCCTGCAAGGAAAAGAAGCTGTCCAACATGCGCGCGTCAGGGAGAGACGAAAATGTAATCCTCACACCGGCCAGACCGATGACGCTCGAAAGCGCGATACATTTTATCGGCGAAGATGAACTGGTCGAAGTTACCCCTCTATCCATACGGCTGCGGAAGGCCGTGCTCCCCGCACAACAGAGGCACATGATGAGGGCATCAAAGAAAAAGGAGAACGGCAGATAGAGGAGTTAACGCCGTTCTCTTATCTCTCTCCGTACCCTTACAAAATGTGACAGTGGATGGCCGGAAAAGTCTGACAGAAAGGGTGAAAAAAGTAGGCAATAAGGGACGGTTTTTGAAGATGTCTCCCGTGCGGCTACATCTAAGTCATACTTAGTTACACTTACAGATTCCTTAATCCTTTAGTATACTGGCACGCATACAATAATGTGGGGTTCCCACCATTATTATGCGAAAGATACCCTACTATGGGGTCTATGAGTAGGATATCGTACCGTACTGATCCATGATGGCTTTCCCATCGGCACCGATAATTTTGCCCCTATACGGGTTTTCTTCCTTGTAGCATTTAGGGCAGTAGTATGTATAATCCCAGACTCCATACATAGTAGTCCAGTACAGCTTTAGTATTAACTAACTCAAACACTGCAAAACAACTGTCGCATCTGCCAAATCTGCCCCTTTGAATTTCTTTAGAAGGGCCATTGAATTCTTCATAAGTCAAAGATCTGCTCGTGGATAATTCGCGCCAGGTCGCTGTCGCTGCCTTCCTAGATTGGATTGGTTGGCACTGAGGCCGCCGTATTAATCTTATTAATTTTGAATGAACTTCAGTTACAAGAGAAATCCCTCCAATAATGGCTAGAGCTATAAATATCAACGCAAAGACGATGGCAAAAATATAATCGCCCATCAAACCAGTTTCTCTCTCCGCAAAGACTCCCTTCCGTTAAAACAGTATAAATCCCCAACCTCTCGGTTAAGCTCAAACAGGCAAAGACATGCTATTCCGGGGTCTCAGGCTTCTTTCCATCGATAATCTTACGGCATTCATCTGAAATTTTTTGAC
Source organism: Desulfovibrionales bacterium (assembly GCA_028715605.1). Classification (NCBI taxonomy): domain Bacteria; kingdom Pseudomonadati; phylum Thermodesulfobacteriota; class Desulfovibrionia; order Desulfovibrionales; species Desulfovibrionales bacterium. The sequence continues at coordinate 146,222 of JAQURM010000005.1, read as the reverse complement.
ACCTCTCATACATATCGGAATACTTCTTCTCCAAGCGGTCAACTTCTGAGGTACTGATGGGTTCTGGTGGATTATTATAACTGCTTCTGGGAAATGGATATGCAGTTTTGTCAGTGCCATATAAGACCTGGCGATTGTGTTGCAAGGCCTGGGGTCCCTCATTTCCAGCTTCTTGGACGACCTGCAAATTATAGCAATGGCATTATCCCTATCCTAACCCGGCTCAGCCGGAACCAAACAACTTTCACATGTTCTTGCCAAAGTTGGATCAAACAAGAATCTCAGTAAACGCTTTGCTGTCAAGGCCTTACGGCCACAGTGAAAAATATCTTGCCAAAATTGTCGTCAATCTTATGGCTTAGTGACTAAGGGGGTTATTCCCCTTTTTTGTTGTCTATCCACATACTCTGTGGAACTACTACGATAAGTCCTATGACTTTGACTTTTGCTCTTCTCTTGTCAAGTGGCCCCATTACAGCATAGGTTTGACCAGCTTCTGCATTAAATACCAAATCTATTTTTTCAGAATAAAGCAAACCACTATCCCACCTCACAGTTATTGAATACTTTCCGGGAAGTAGCTCTATGAGAAAATTCCTCCCGTATGGACCATGCTCGGCGGGCAACTGTTGCCCATCTACTTTGTAGAGTATTATTTCATCATTATCATCACCAGTTAGAAAGGCTACTTCGCTTGGCAGTCGTGGAGGCCCTTCATAAAGTCTGTATGTCGTCGGAGCACACCCTAGTACTAGGAGAGAAAGAGAAATTGACAGCACAAACTCAAAATAGTTCTTCAATAGATAATTAACTACAGAAAACTCTTTTACTTTTGTCCACCACATGTAACGACCTCCTTTTGTGTCTAACGATATCTATACCCTTGGATTGTGAAGGAGACTACAGGGTGTGCCTGTGGTCGTCCTATAGAAAAGTCCTCGGCGGTGAATTTGAGTTTGGTAAAAAGTTCAGGAAAGTTTTTCCTCAGGTTGCTGATGTCGTCTTCATAATTACTAATTATATCCATTTGTTTATAATAGATTGTATATGTGTTTACGTATCCGTCTTCCTCCTCCTCAACAACGGGTTTGTATCTCCCCAAGTAGATAACTTTTCCGGGTGTCGCATAAAATGCCTTTGAAAAAACATTCTGAAAGTCCACACTAAGCATGTGTCTAAATGTATTACTGGGAAAATGATATGTTATCACGTATTCTCCCGCAGGAACCAGGAAAGCGAAGTAGCTATAACGTAATCTCTCGAATTTCTCTAAAGGATATATTCCTATCGTTCTACTTGGATGAAGATAATCGTTGACGTAGACCCCTCCGCCGGTGCAAAACCAGGCTTTTTCCTGATCTCCTTTTCTTTGGATATACCAACTATCCGAAATACGTTCAACTAAGGCAGGAGGCTGTAAGTAGTCAATTTGTTCAAACGGTAATTTTACTAAAACTATCGCATAGGTATTAGGATCGGCGTCTAACACATTCAAAGATTTGATACCGCCCTTGGTATTGAACTTTGTTGGTGCGCATCCAATAACAATGATAATCGTGACGCAGAATATTATCGAACATATATTCTTGAGCATTTTACATATCCTTTTTTATCAGCTTTTCTGAGAGGCAGCCTGGATCTGTTTTTCCGGCCACCAATCAAACCGACTCTAGGTTTCAAAACAGGTTGAACACAATATATTGGGGGTATCCATTAAAAACTCGGCTGTGCCATGTTTATTTTCCTATGAACGATTTTCCGGCTTTTTCCATTGAGGAAGTATTCTTTTTTTGATGACCTGATTGGAAAGAACGGGATATTTTTCTTTGAAATTTTGGATGTCCTGGTCGAAATTATCATAGATTTTAACGTCGAAAGTACCATCTGCGAAACCGGAAAGTTCCTGTCCTAATAGGCCTAATTTCCCGCCGGATGGTCTTTCATCTTCCGATACGCGTTTACGGTTCGTCATTTCCAATCTTCCCAGATAGACGCATTCCCCATTCTCGACCTGAAAAAGAATATCAAATGGAAAATCGAAACTGCCCATAGCAGCCGCAACACCGACTCCTTTTGTGCATCCTCCTGCTATAGCTGACAAACGATATGACCCCGGGGGCAATTGAAAACTGATAAATGACTCCCACGGCCCCTCTTTTTTGGTAGAAAATGTATCCTTTATAGCTTTTTTCAGAAGAGATTCTTCAATGAGATTAATTAAATATTCCTTTTTTGTACTATCATCGATTACGGTTATTCTATAGACCTCAGGAGGCCACCCCGGTTTATATTTGTTATCAGTTCTCAAGGACAACAAGCATACCGACCCATTCGCAAGCTTCAAGCTGTCTGTTCCGGGGTTCAGCGCTGTGTTCCGCACCGTAGAACACCCTATTGTGTAAAAAAAGCATGCAGCAAGAAGAATTGATAGTGTGATTAATCTATGCGAACAATACCTTGCAAAACCCCCGTTAGTTTTCATAACATCCCCCTTTTTGCCTTGAAGTTTTACTGAGTGCCGTTTTGATGTGTTCGTTACTGATGTGGGATGCATATCACAGGTTTTTTAGGATTGCAATTCTAATAAGGGATAGATACTATGAAGGGGCACATGGGCAGCCAGCCCTTGGGTGTCATAAGATAACCTGACTAAATAATGGCTTATCATGGAGGTGAAGGGCATAACACAGCATCAGCTTAACTATGGGGATTCGTAATTTTTTAGAAGACATGAAATATAGGCTAAGTAGCCCAAGCAGGGAAGAACTTTTTGAGATTAAGGACCCGTACTGTCTGATAAATTTTCTCAAAAATGTAAAACATAGTGTCAGGAGCGATACTTTTGATGCGCTCGTCCGTCTTGGCGAAGAAGCTGTTTACCCTCTTATAAACACTTTATTGGATACAAGAGGGGAACGGATAATTTGCACTGACGAAGACAGAAGAGAGTTCAGTTTTAGAGCACTTGTCATTAATACTATCTTACGGATAATTGAGAAATTGGGAAAGGATAATCGTTTGGAAGATACACATCTATTTGAGCGGGCAGTTGGTCCTCTAATTGAGTGTTTGAAAAATTCCGATAGCACGGTCCGGAACACTGCCATAATGACGCTAAGAATTTTAAAAGATAAAAGGGCCATAGAGCCTCTAATTGAGTGCCTAAGAAAAGATGCCGATCGTTATGTCCGTAAGCAAGCAATATCAACGCTTAGTTATTTTGACGACGGCGATGCCGTGGCGGCGCTTTTATCAGTATTGAATGATGAGGCGGAGGACAAAATAGTTCGAGCCGAAGCCGCCTCTTCTGTTGGTAAGCTAAAGGATCCTCGATCATTTGCCCCACTGCTGCAAACTTTAAGGGATGATGATGCGAGTGTAAGGCAACATGCAATTTGGGGACTAAGAGACCTCGGAGACGAAAAGGCCGTTGATTATATCAGTTATCTTCTCAAAGACGAAGACAAGTCGGTTCGCTCTAGTGCAAGACTTTCGCTTCAACAGATGATCGATGCAAATCCCTCCATGTCGATAGTAATCAAGGAACGGGCAGCTAACGCTATTAGTCGAGAGGAAGCCGGTTCCAAAGCTGCGTATCTTGATTTAGGAGGTTTAAAGACGGCATTGAAAGATAAATATGGATTCCAAAGAGCCCATGCACTTGACGAGCTGGCACGGGCTCGTGAAATGAACCTGATAGATACAGAAAGTGCTGTAGAAATGGCCTCTCCTATGCTGGTTAATGATCCTGATGACGCTGTTAGAGAGGCTGCGGTTAAGGTCCTTTGGCATTCAATTGACTCACCTGGGGTTGTTGAAATGCTTAAGAAAGCCTTGAAGCACGACGAATCACCGAATGTGCGTATGGCTGTGTTGAAGACCTTTGGAATGTGGTGGGGAGTATCGCGCCGCGAACTGGAAATCGTCCCGGATATAGCTTTTGCGGCCGTCCAAAGCAGAGAGGATTTTATAAGACAAAGGGCTGTTGCGGAAATTAAGGGTATTCTTTTAGCGAACCCACCTATTTCTCAAGAAGGCAAGAACATAAGAAGAACCATAAAAAGTATAACAGGTGAAGATTTTTTGAAGGGGTTGGATGAATCTAATGCTGGGTGACCGGCATTCCTCCCGCGACTTTTCAAAAAATGTTTTCATAGAGTAGGAATTTTGCCCAACAGAGACATACGATGAGGGCATCGAAGAAAAAGGAGAACGGCAGAGATTAGGAAAACTTAAGATAAAGTCCGGCCCAAAACTCAAGTTAACGCTTTTAGAAGATAAGGCGGTCATCACTCCTCTACTACGCAAATTTCTTGAAATTTCTCTGCTTTTCTAATATGGTGCCTTATATATCCCACCCCTATAGGCTATGAAAAAATTAAAAAACCTTCAGAAACAAGTCACGAAAAATAAGCACCGGATACAAGAGGAGGCCGAGGAATTATTCCGCGCCAAACAAAGGCGGCGGCAGGAACTGGCAAAGTTACCCTTTGAAAGTAAGATTTTTATTCTCTGCCGCCTGCAAAAGTTGGCAGAGGATATCCGGGCACAGTAAGTGGAACAAAACGGCGCTCCTGGGACATCCGCCTCCTTGGCAACCCTTCTACTGTAAGAGGCCATAAACCAGAACATGTAAAGTAGGCGGGTTTGAGTAAACAGAAATAATTGACAAATGGCCTTACTTTCACATAGTATTTTTTAATATCCTTATATTTCGTACAACAATAATGTTAGATGCATACATGAGATCCTCGTCGGGGTCATCTGCACCTCCTTGGAATCAGAGGTGAGATTTGCGAATAGGCCACGCAACGGAATGAGAAATGGGAAGATTTATCCTTAGGCTGGGGTTCGTTGCCCTCGTTCTTGAGATTCTCGTGCCGGTGCTGTCGGTGCTTCTGGCCGGTGCTGCTGGCTTGGTAGCTGGCAGAGAGTCATGGGCGTCGTTCTACCTGACACGATTATTAGTTGCCTACCTGGTTCCCGCAGTTATCGCAACGCCGGTGATTTTAGGATTCCAGAACAACCCAGAATTGTCAGTGTTCTACGGGGTTATCGGCGGACTGGTTGTATACGCGCAGGTGGCCAGCATGTTCTACAGTACCCGAAAGCGGTTTGCTGCGGCGCGGGACCGTGAGGGCCTAGCGAGGACGCGCTACGACAGCCTGTTTGTCATCGGTGCGATCGCTCTCTACTGCGTGATGCTTTGGGTTCATCCTTTGGCGGTGAATCCTGCAACGTGGAGCGTTATGTGTCTCGTTCTCTGGTTGAGCCAAGTTCCGGTGTTGGGAGTACTCATCTCGATCTTCGGGCTGTTCCTCATTGCGAGTTTACTGTTCAAGGGTGCCTTGTTCGTTGTGGCACTAAGCGGTGCTTGCAGTAATAAGGGGAGCCCAGAAAAAGGGAAGTAGAGTAGCTTTCCTATAAATCACCATCAGGAATCAGGGCATGCCTTCCGTAGCATGCGTGCTATTTAGCAGTAAAACAAAAAAGGCTCCTCACAAGAACTTATGGGTCAATTTGGGCATGGGAAGCTTGCCCAATCCATGCAACAATGCGAGAGTGAATGTCTCGCAGTGCGGTAACCGTATGATTTATGGCTGATGGCTTTTGCTTTGCTGTTGATATCCTCTACGGCATCGTTATCGATTCCGACCTTTTTACCCAGTGACCATTGAGTCCCAGAGTCTTTCGGACTATACTTTCAATGAACCTTATCCTCCTTCCTGTCGGTTTAGTCACCAAAAGGAAGTATTGGATTTGATGCATACTCCATGCTCTCAAGTTTTATAGGCTATAATCAGCCCACAAATTCTTGTGAGGAGCCTTATTAATCGGCAAGAAATTTAATGTATTGGCTGCGAGTGGGGGTATTTATGGTTAAGAAATCATCGATGCTGGGCAAATGTACAAACATTATAGATGAAACCGTGAACGAGTTCTTTGATGCCTTAGAATCCTGCCATTCTATTGAAGACAAATACAAACTATACCATGACCTTATGCGTAAGGTAATAAAATGCAATATGGGCTTAATCCATTGCTTATGGAATGAGCATTTCATTAAGGAATCGGTCCTGAAAAGTATCCTCGAAGATGACGATCTTATAGACAATTTTTGTGAAAGTGAACTGTCGAATAAAAAGGATACACTAGTAAAAAGATTTAAGAAGATAAAACAAACATTTACAAAAGGCATCGTTTCAGAAACAGTCCAATCGCACCTTATCGAGGCTACATATTGTTACCTGTATGGTTTTGACCAAGCCGCGATTGCTCTTTGTAGAGCTACCCTTGATTTTGCCTTGAAAGCCCAACTGCATAAACGAGATAATGATCGTACGCAGTTGGCAGATTTGATCAAAGAAGCCTTGAAGAAAGGATACCTTCCGGCAAGCCATCGCACTGTCGCCCACAACATCAGGAACCGCGGAAATGAAGTAATGCATGAGGGACCTTTTAGGTTCGATCCGCTGAAAATAATAAACGATACGCGAGAAGTGCTGGAAGTACTTTATAAACCTAGGCAGGCGTAGAGGTATATAACGTCTCTCTGTTTTCCCCTTCTTCATAGCTGCGCATTATGCTTATTTACAAATTTACAACTAAAGGTAGCGAATTGTTAAGTCCGTTTATTGATTTTCGCCTGTTTTTCTAAACCCAGAAAGCATGTGACTAAAATCGCTAAACTCGAATCTAGCGCTCTTCTTAATGTCTTCTCGCATACGCGCCACGATCTCTAATGCATCACGCTTAATATCTTCCATTTCTTCATTGGCCTCATCTAAGGTTAGCATGTGCCATTCAGTCCTATACATTCGCTCATTCAAGGTGTTTATATCATCCGTTAATTTTGCAGCTTCACATACCAAGATCGCTTTGGCTATAAGGGCTTGGAAATTCCCATACATTTGATCGAAATCACGTATTATTTCGGGAGAGATATTATCGGCAGGATGGTCAGGAAAGTGTGCGTATATAAAATTCCTCATTCGCACCCACTGGGTAATTAATGCATTATATACTTTAATTTTGTTATCTATAGTTCGCTGCTTAAAGCTGACTTTCGTCGTAAGGCTGTGGGCAAAGAATCCACCAATAACACCAAGAATAAATACTATAATTCCTGACATAGTTACTCTCCCTGATAAACGCCCCTTCGAGTATGTAGAAAAAGGTCAAAATTGAGGGTCCTTAACCGGTTCAAGATGAAGTTCGATGACCTCTTTGATATTCTTTTGGGCCTATTTTTGGTGTTTCCCTCGCTAATACATCCTGCTAGACCAGGCAAGTACCCAGTAGAATCACCCCTTTCACTCAGGTCGAGTATGACCGTTAGCTTCATTTTGTTAGACCTCCAATGTATGAACGCTGCCATTCATAGGCCAACAATCTCGTAATTTATACGGTATATTACAAAAACAATTAGAATAAAATCAACGAAATTTAATAAAGACCGTGATGGGCAAAGAGTAAGTTTTTTACTCTGGCGAGTACCATTTGTTTGGCGTATGGGTAGCGGTGCTAAGCCTCTTTATCGCTTCCATTTTCTCCGTTCTTCCTGCTTTTGATTGCTCGATTGCCTTCTGGAGTATTTTAATAGACCCATCGTATATTTCTCTGTCTACCGGATAGGGATGGCCATCTTTGCCGCCGTGGGCGAAGCTGTAACGGGCCGGGTCACGGAAACTTGGCTTTACCCCATAGACCAGTTCGGCTATGAGGCTGAGGGCCCGGATAGTTTTGGCGCCGACTCCGGGCATCCCTAAAAGTACGGAAAATTCTTCCGGCTGGCGATCATGGGTTTTGAGGAGGACCTGGCCCACCCGGTCCGGATTTATATCCCCTCCCTGTATATCATGGCGGGGAGGAAGAGAGAGCGTCTGAATCTTTTTTAATTCCCGAACCAGGGTATCAGGCCTTTCTCTGGACAGGGCCGTGACGGTTTCTCTTGTGGTCTGACTTTCCCCGGCTACCATATTAAGGACAGGCTTCTTCTGATCGCAGCAAATAGCGGCATGCGGTTCACAGACGAAGTCCTTTACTCCTTCACCGAGCCAGTGATATCTACGCGCATAATGAGTGCTTTCGTTCATGCCCTGCTGTATGACGGCCCATGAACCGCTATTCGTAAATATAAAACAGTGATGATAGAGTTGATAACCATCCTGGAGGGCGTTGTTATCCACCTTGGCCGCCATGCGGCTGGCGTATATGAGCGGCGATGGTTCGATTTTAAAGGTATCCCCGGTCTTCAAGATTTCGTCCGGGGTCTTTCGGGAGGCAGCCCCCTTGCCGCCGGCAACCATCAGTTCCAGATCAAGAGAGATATCTTTGATGCCTTCTTTCAAGGCCCCGCAGACCGTGGTCGTAAGGCCGGAGCTATGCCAGTCAAAGCCTAACACACAGCCGAAGGCCTGAAACCAGAAGGGATCAGAGAGCTTTTTTAACATCTCTTCCGGCCCGAATTCACTCACGATGACGATGGTGATCTCACGGGCCAGTTTGACCATCCGGGAAAAGAGCCACCGCGGGGCCTTTCCGTAATGTAGCGGTAGGTTAGTTATTCCGGTGCGCAAGTTATCAGCGGCCATGTGTGTTTTCACCGCAAAGGACGCAAAGCACGCAGAGAGTATATTTTGTCTTTTTAATCCATTTTTTCTCTGTGTCCGGTTTACTACTGATGACTATCAGCTTTTAACCTTCATTTCTGGCTCCCGGCTGCTGTGGACTGCTTATTAAAGCTATTTTACACCTTGTAAGAGAACAGATAAAGGTTTTTCTAGTGGAAGGGCGGTTTCCCCAATTTTGGCTACAGGGATTATCCCTATAAGCGAATTAGTTAAGAAGACTTCCTCGGCCTCCAGCAACATGGAAACCGTGGTCGGCATGGTGATTATCTCCCGACGCCGTTTCTTTAAAAAGTTTATTACCTGGCCTTCCATTACCCCACGCAGGTAATGCGGGGATTCGGGCCGGATAATAGAACCTTCTTTGACATAGAAGATGTTAGTTGTCGCTCCTTCCGAGACCGTGCCATCGACGTTTAAGACGATGGCTTCATCTGCGCCCTTTTTTTGCGCCCACTCCCTCGCGGCCAGGTAAAACAAGTAATTTAGACTCTTATGATCGGCCAGAAAATAATGGCGAGGACAGGGGAAGACATTGACTAATAGCCCCTTGTTATACTTTTCGGGGGCCGGTGGCACATACTCGCGGGCATAGATGATGACTGTGGACGCCTTTTCTTTTGGAAGCCCAAGCTGAGGCTTATCAGGTCCACGCGTCACCACGATTTTTACGGCGGCAACGGTTTCCCTGAGATTGTTTTTCTCGATCAGCAGGTTGATCTTATCTGTCCACTCGCTTTGTTCCATAGCTTGAAGACCGATGTTGAAAAACTTGCACGACTGATAGAGCCTTTCCAGATGGGCTTCCAGGGAAAGCACACGTCCCTTTTCGGCGCGCATGGTTTCAAAAAAACCGTCTCCGTATAGAAAGCCTCTATCAAAGGCCGATAAACAGGCCTTACGGCCGTCTATAATGTCACCGTTGAGAAGTACGTATTCCTTGGTCATATTCTTCACTCGTTTTAACTGCATGGTCTAGGGCCACGTTAAAGTAAATCGCAGCGTAGTAGTGAAAATCCCCCTACATCCCCCTTTGCTAAAGGGGGACCTTTCAAATCCTCCCTTTGGAAAAGGGAGGTCAGGAGGGATTTTAGCGTCACCGTGCTGCGTGATGCAGCAGCTTAAAAAATGTCTCCCCTTTGTGTAGTGTCTCCTGATATTCCGTCTCGGGATCGGAATTGTACACGATTCCTCCTCCGACGGACAGGTAGATTCGCCGGTCTTTATACACAGCGGTGCGTATAGCTACGCTGAGGTTCATGGTATCATGGAGACTTACATAGCCTATAGAGCCCGTATAGATGCCTCTTTTTACCGGTTCCAGTTCCTCAATAATCTCCATAGCCCGTATCTTGGGACACCCGGTGATAGAGCCGCCCGGAAAAACGGCCATTAGGATGTCCTTCTGGGTACAACCTCTTCTTAGCATACCGGTGACAATGGAGACAAGGTGAAAGACGTTCTGATAGGCTTCTACCCGCCTGTGTTCTTTTACCTTAACGGTTCCGGGGAGACACTCCTTTCCCAGGTCATTTCGTAAAAGGTCCACGATCATGGAGAGTTCCGCATCTTCTTTGGGACTCTCAAGGAGGTCATTTTTCATCTTTTCATCTTCTGCCGGGTCTTTGCCTCGGGGCCTTGTCCCTTTGATGGGCCGGGTCTCGATATAACTCCCTTCCCGCCGGATAAAGCGTTCCGGAGAGGTAGAAAGCACGCAGAAATCCCCACAGGTAAGGTAGGCATAGAACGGAGCCGGATTATCATTAAAAAGGGAGCGGAAAAGTGCGTAAGGAGACCCGCCAAATTCAAAAGTAAAGCGCTGGGATAAGTTGACCTGATATATGTCTCCCTGGCGAATGTATTCACGCACCCGTTTGATAGCGGAGACGTAGGCATCATGGGTGAAATTGGAAGTCTTCAAAATCCCCCCTTGCCCCCCTTTTTCAAAGGGGGGTGGGGGGGGATCCGGGCGCGCCGTGCGGATTTTAGTCCGAAGTTTTTCTATCTTTTGATGGCCTTTTTCCGATTCCTCCCTATGCAACTGATGCTCAATAATGACGAGCCGGTAATTTTGTTCTATACGGTCATGGACAAGGATAATGCCCGGAAATATCAGATACAGATCAGGGAGGGGAAGATCATTTTCTGCTATGTCCGGCAGCTTTTCCAGGTGATAGCGGAGATCATAACCAAAATAGCCTACGGCGCCGGCATAAAATGGGAGTTGGATGTCAACAGGAGGCATCTCGAGACCGTCCAGGACCCCTTGCAATATGTCAAACGGGTTGCCAACAAGTTCGATAGCGGTGCGCCCGTTGTTTATCTCTAATTTGTTGCCCCAGGCCCGTACTACCAGGAATGGGTCACAGGCAAGAAACGAATACCTTGAACAATCTCCCTGGCCGCTGCTTAGAAGGAGGAAGGCATTTGCATCGCTGCTTAGAGGGGCGTAAATGTCCTCTATTTTTTCATCTCCCCGGATGAAGTCAACCGGTTGAGATTCTACACTTATAATTTTTCCTATGGCCTGTTTTAGCTTACGCATGTGATTGTTTAACTAACCGCACAAAATTCCCGGCCATTTTATGGCCATGCTCTGTCATAAAAGATTCCGGATGAAATTGGACTCCAAAGACAGGAAAATATCGATGCTCAACACCCATGATCAGGTTTTCCTCATTCCAGGCGGTTACCCGTATGTCATCTGATCCCTTTCTGATTGTTAGCGAATGGTAGCGTGCCGCCCAAAAGGGATTAGGCAGAGCAGCAAAGATGCCTTCTCCATTGTGAAAAATTCTGTCCTTTTCTCCATGTACCGGGCGAGGCGATAGAATTGTCTGACCTCCAAAGACCTCATTTATAATCTGCATACCCAGGCAGACACCCAAGATAGGGCAAGTATCTTTAAATCGCCGGACCAAATCCTTGCAGATCCCGGATTCAGTCGGGGTCTTTGGCCCTGGAGAGATAATAACGCCGTCTGGGGTTGCCTTCTCGATGTCGGATAGGCTTATGACATCATTGCGCCACACGACAATCTCTACCGGGAATTGGCTGAAGAGCTGGACTAAGTTGTAAGTGAAGGAGTCGTAATTATCGATAAGGACCAGTTTCACTACTATCTCCAAAAAGAAAAAGTCACCCGAGTCTGGGTGGCTTACGCCTGAGACATAACTCTTTTTTTGTATACTACCAGCCTTTCTTATAGTCAACGAATTTATTTCTAGGGTTCCCCCCCCAAAAAAATCTCAGGAGATTATGTCAACGTGTTAATCTTTATCCAATCTTCACATACTAGAAATGGAAGCCATCATTCCTTTGCTTCACGGCTTGCGCAGTGACCCTTTCGGGTCTCGCAGGTGGGGAAGGCTTGCCCCTTCCAGCCACTAAAGGGCTGGCTTTCCCCTTCCTGCTCGTCCTCGAAGGGCGCCCCACTGCTCCAGCAAGTTTCGCTCAGGAACAACGGCTTCCATAACAATATGGGGGGAGGACACGTTTATCTTACCTTAGTAATTTACATCTTACCCTATTCTGGCGTATATACAGACGGAGAAAGATGATTGGAAAGACAGACATGGAATTTATTGCCGACCTTCATATCCATTCTTACCTTTCCCGCGCTACGGCCAGGAATCTTAACTTGGAGAACTTACACCTTTGGGCGCAGCTTAAGGGGATTACCGTGGTCGGGACGGGGGATTTTACACATCCTCAATGGTTCTCTGAGATCCGGGAAAAACTGGAACCGGCGGAGCCGGGGCTTTTAAAACTAAAGCGTGAACTGGCGAGTAAGGCGGAAGAACAGGTTCCCTCGACCTGCAAGATGCCGGTGCGCTTTCTCCTGAGTGTCGAGATCAGCAATATTTATAAGAAGAACGGCAAGGTACGAAAGGTTCATAATATCGTCTTTTCCCCGGATCTCTCCGTCGCCGAGAAGATTAATGCCCGCCTGGCCCGGATTGGGAATATCCGTTCTGACGGAAGGCCCATCCTGGGGCTTGACTCCAAGGCGCTTCTGGAGACGGTCCTGGATATCTCAGAAGATGCCTTTGTAATTCCGGCCCATATCTGGACCCCCTGGTTTTCGGCGCTCGGTTCCAAATCCGGGTTTGATTCCCTTGAAGAGTGCTTTGAAGAGCTTACGCCCCATATCTTTGCGGCGGAAACCGGCCTTTCCTCTGACCCGGCCATGAACTGGAGGGTATCTAAACTGGACGGGGTGACCCTGGTATCCAATTCTGACGCCCATTCTCCGGCAAATCTGGGACGTGAAGCGAACCTTTTTGACACGGGACTTTCTTACTTTGCTATGAGGGATGCCTTAAAGACCGGCGACCCCGGCCGGTTTTTGGGGACCATTGAGTTCTTTCCTGAAGAAGGGAAGTACCATTTTGACGGCCACCGAAAATGTGCAACCCGGCTTTCTCCACGAGAAACCATGGGCTGCAAGGGACTCTGCCCGGTCTGCGGTAAGCCGGTAACCATAGGGGTAATGTATCGCGTGGAGGAGCTGGCCGACCGCAATGCAGGGCAAAAGCCGGAGAAAACGCATCCATTCACCAGTCTGATTCCATTGACAGACATTCTGTCGGAGGTATTGAGATGCGGGCCAAAAAGCAAAAAAGTGCAAACGTCCTACCATCAACTTTTAAGGACGCTTGGGCCGGAGCTTGACATCCTCAGGAAGTGTCCTCTGAGCGATATTGAGAGTGAAGGCTCGCCAACCTTGGCTGAAGCGATCCGGAAGATGAGGGGCCGGGAGGTGCATATCGATCCCGGGTATGATGGCGAGTACGGTAAGGTTCGTCTATTTACGGATGAAGAACTGACCCGGCTATCCCGGCAGCAGTCTCTGTTTCAAGCGCCTGGGGAGACGCCCATGTCTCAAAAAGAGGTAAGGGATAATGATAAATACTTTTTATCTGAACCGCCTCCTCCCCCTCTTCCATCACTGCCACCAACACAAGAAAACGTATTATTTTCTACTCAAGATACCTCGCGGACTGAAGGCCCCTTTTTGAACATCCTAAATTCAATTCAGCGCGAAGCGGTACGGCATGCAGGCAGACCTCTTTTGATTGTGGCCGGACCCGGGACAGGAAAGACGCGTACCATCACCCATCGCATAGCCTATTTACTCTCACACCATATCGCGCAGCCGGAACAGATACTGGCGGTTACCTTTACCAACAAGGCCGCGGAAGAGATGAGGGATCGCCTGACCTCACTCATTAAGGATTCAAATGTCCTAAAAGAGTTAACCATCAAGACCTTTCACGCCTTATGCCTTGATATCCTAAGGAGGGATGGCGGGCCGGTCGGGGTAAATAAACCTTTTACCATCCTGACCGGGGCGGATCAAGACTATCTGATCAAGGGTCTTTTGCCTTCTGATTGCAGCCTGAGAAAGGTAGGCGAGGCCATTTCTAAAGCGAAACAGAATCTCCTCTCTCCAGGAGACGACTGGGAGGACATAGCTGTAGATATCCCACGGGATTTGTTTGGCCGGATTTATGAGGCTTATCAGCGGGCGCTCGATGAGGCCCATCTCCTCGATTTTGAGGATCTGATTTTTAAGGTGGTGCGACTCCTTGAGGGTCACGAGGCTACCCGGGCGAAGTATCAGAAGAGATTTCGTTTTATTTCCGTGGACGAGTATCAGGACATCAATTATGCCCAGTACCGGCTCATCCGGCTCATGGCCCCTTCAACCCACGACCTTTGTGTTATCGGCGACCCGGATCAGGCGATTTATGGTTTCAGAGGATCATCAGTTCGATATTTTCATAAGTTTCAGGAGGATTATCCAACGGCCAAGTTCCTCCGCCTGGAGCAGAATTATCGCTCTACAGAGACGATACTGCGGGCGTCGAGGCAGGTGATCGGGGGAGGTGATGTCCGGGAAGGCCTCTGGTCCGGTATCCAGGGGACACGCTGGCTAACTATTGCGCAGTTGCCTACGGAGAAGGCTGAGGCCGAGTTTGTGGTTAAGAGCATCGAGACAGAGGTCAGAGGGATCAGCCACTTTTCTATGGAAAGCAGAAAAATCGATACTTCAGAAGAGGGCGGCGAACGGAGTTTTTCCGATTTTGCCGTACTTTACCGGATTAACGAGCAGGGAAAGGCCCTGGAAGAGGCGTTCATCCGTTCAGGGATTCCATTCCAGAGAGTGGGGAAAGAAAAGATCGTGGACCGGAAGGGGACAGCTCAACTCCTTTTTTGTTTAAGGACGCTGGAGCCTTTCGGGTGCGGTCTGGACAGGTTGGAGTTTTTCAATAGAAAGCGGATACAGGGCCTTAAAGATGGGTTGAACCCGCTGGAAATAACATTAAAAGGAAAGACCGTTCGAGAAAAATTGAAGCGGATTTACGAAGACGTTGATCTCTTTCGTAATCTGTCAAAAGAGGCAGAATTCCAGGAAGATATATGCTATCTCCTATCTTTTTCTGAACGGTTTGGAGACAATGTTTCGGATTTTCTCACCCAGCTGGCCCTTCAGGGTGAAGCAGACCTCTATGACCCTAGGGCAGAAAAGGTAACCCTGATGACCCTCCATGCCGCTAAGGGCCTGGAGTTCCCGGTGGTATTCATTACCGGCTGCGAAGAGGGCCTGATCCCCTACTACCACTATAATAAAGAGACACAGTCGGATATTTCAGAGGAGAGGAGACTGTTTTATGTGGGGTTGACTCGGACGCAGGAAAAGCTCTTTCTGAGCTACGCCGGGAAACGCCTGCTTTTCGGCACAAGGTCATCACAAAAAATCTCTCCTTTTCTGCAGGATATAGGGCAGGAGCTCAAAAAGTACGAACCCCCTTTTTCCAGAAAACCGTTGGCAAGAATTCAAGATGCGCAACTTAGCCTTTTTGATAAAAATTAGTACAGTGACTCTGACGGCCTGACTAAGCTAACTTAATTTAAGGCCTCTAAGTCTTGGGGCATAGTGAAAAATGTCACAGTCAGACATGCGTTTTATTCTTGACACGCAAACGGAATTTGTCTATAGAATTCTAAACTGAGTGAGCCGCCATTCATAGAATATTTTTTATTGACAGTGAAAGAAATAACGTGCTACAAGGGTAGCCGTATCTAATTCAGGTGGATTTAACAGCATGTCTTCGCCCCAACAAGTTCAAGCTATAACCTTGGAAGGTCTCTTATCACAAAAGAAATCCGCTATTGTGAGAAAGTGGTTCGACGCGATCCTGGAGACCTACCCGGCTGACACGGCCAAGTTCTTGAAGTCACAAAAGAACCAGTTCGCTAATCCTGTAGGCGCTATGATCTCTGAAGGGATAGACGGCCTGTTCGAAGAGCTTCTCAATGGGGTGAATCCTGAGAAAGTTTCTCCCTTTCTCGACAAGGTTATTCGAATCAGGGCGGTTCAGGACCTTACTCCCACACAGGCTGTCGCCTTTGTCTTCGTGCTCAAGAGACTGATTCGGGAAGAGCTGGGGTCTGATATCCAAAAGCACCAGCTTTCTGGCGAGCTGTTGTTTATCGAGTCCAGAATAGATGACCTGGCCCTCCTCTCTTTTGACATCTATATGAAATGCCGTGAGCAGGTCTATGAAATCAGGGCAACTGAGTGGAAAAACAGGCTCTTTAGATTGTTGCAAAAAACAAATATGATAGGCGAGATCCCGGAGGAACAGCCGGATCCCAAAGATACTAATATTGATAGCCTAAACGAAGTGAGGTAACGGTAAATGAGACTTTTGCTTCCCCTCATCGCAGTCCTGGCGCTCACCTTAATTGCTTACGCGGGAGTGAGTGGCGCTGGAATGAACTACCTTTTCGGTGTTTTTATCCCCTATGCCGCCTTTCTTATATTTCTGATAGGGTTCATTCGTCGCGTTGTGCAGTGGGGACGTTCGCCGGTTCCATTTCGGATACCCGCCACCTGCGGCCAGCAAAAAAGTCAGACATGGGTCAAACGGAATAGGTTCGATAACCCGTTTACTACCGGTGAAGTTATCATAAGGATGTTGTTGGAGGTCTTTCTCTTCCGTTCACTGTTCAGAAACACAAAGGTTGATTTGAGAGAAGGGCCGATACTCCGATACGGTTCGGCGAAGTGGCTCTGGCTGGGCGCTTTAGCCTTTCATTACTCCTTCCTGACTATTTTAGTTAGACACCTTAGATTTTTTACTGAGCCGATACCTTTCTTCGTAAAATGGGCTGAGACGCTGGACGGAATTTTACAGGTAGGTGTTCCTACGCTCTATCAGACGGATATGGTCATTTTGGCGGCCGTGGCGTACCTTTTCTTGAGAAGGGTCTTTGTCCCCCAGCTACGGTACATCTCGCTGGCGAATGACTACTTTCCGCTCTTTTTGATTCTGGCCATAGCTGTGAGCGGCATCCTGATGCGTTATTTCTTCAAGACAAATGTCGTGGGCGTGAAAGAGCTGACCATGGGCTTGGTCACTTTCAGCCCCAAGATCCCGGAGGGGATCGGGGTTATTTTTTACATCCACCTATTTCTGGTCAGCATCCTGTTTGCTTATTTCCCCTTCAGCAAACTCATGCACATGGGCGGGGTCTTCCTCAGCCCTACCAGAAATCTGGCTAACAACAACCGGGCCGTAAGACACATCAATCCCTGGAATTACCCGGTCAAGGTTCATACCTACGAAGAATATGAAGACGAATTCAGAGAAAAGATGAAAGAAGCTGGATTACCAGTGGAAAAGGAGTAACCATGGCAGGTCCTGCGAAAAAATTCCGACCAGATCAGATGGGTTATTACGACCGCGAGGAGTTACCGAGGGTCAATTATAAACCGCCTCGAGAAGACTGGATGGATACCAAGCCGGAGTTCAAGATCGGCAATTTTATCTATCCGGCAAAGCCAAAGAATCTGAAGTATGTCGGCCTCCCGAACCCGCGGGAATGGGCACCGATGGATGAGGACTGGAAGCTGCCTCCCAATTGGAAAGAGATTCTCCTCGAAGGGATGGCCGAGCGGCTGGAAAAGTATCGTTCCTTCCGGCTCTTTATGGATATCTGCGTAAGATGCGGCGCCTGTGCGGACAAGTGTCATTTCTTCATAGGCGGCGGAGACCCCAAGAATATGCCGGTTCTGAGGGCGGAGCTTCTCCGTTCGGTATACAGAAAGAATTTTACTACTGCCGGAAAGATCCTGGGGAGGCTGGCCGGGGCCAGAGACCTCACCTATGACGTAGTAAAAGAGTGGTTCTTTTACTTTTTTCAGTGTACGGAATGTCGGCGCTGTTCGGTATTTTGCCCCTACGGCATTGATACGGCAGAGATCACCATGATCGGCCGGGAACTCCTTAACCTGATCGGACTTAACGTCAACTGGATACTCGAGCCCGTGGCGAATTGTTACCGGACGGGAAACCATATGGGCATTCAGCCCCATGCCTACAAGGAGATGACCGAATTCCTCCTCGAAGATGCAGAAGCCATAACCGGTGTCAAGATAGAGCCGGACTTTAACCGGAAGGGCGCAGAAATCCTCTTTATAACCCCTTCGGGCGACATCTTCGGCGATCCCGGTACTTATACCTTCATGGGGTACCATATCCTGTTTCATTACCTTAAGAGTATGGGTTTGGACCTTACCTGGAGCACTTATGCCTCTGAGGGCGGGAACTTCGGCCTATTTACCTCACATGAGATGATAAAGAGGCTTAATGCCAAGATGTATGCCGAGGCCAAAAGGCTGGGGGTGAAATGGATCCTGGGTGGGGAGTGCGGCCACATGTGGCGGGTAATTAACCAGTACATGGACACCATGAACGGCCCGGCCGATTTCCTGGAGGAACCGGTCTCTCCCATTACCGGCACTAAATTTGAAAATGCCAATTCCACCAAGATGGTACACATCTGTGAATTTACCGCCGACCTTATCAAACACAATAAATTAAAACTGGATCCGAGCCGAAACGATCACATAACGGCAACCTTCCATGACTCCTGTAATCCGGCCCGGGCTATGGGATTCTTTGAGGAGCCGCGCTACGTCATCCAGAGCGTATGTAATAAGTTCTATGATATGCCTGAGAATACTATCCGGGAGCAGACCTTCTGCTGCGCAGGGGGGGCCGGACTGGGTACGGACGAGATGATGGAGATGAGACTGCGGGGTGGGTTGCCCAGAGGAAACGCGGTACAGTATGTCCACGAGAAGCACGGGGTGAACCATCTGGCCTGTATCTGTGCTATTGACCGGGCTACTCTGGTGACGCTGTGTAATTACTGGGCTCCTCAGGTGACGGTCACTGGCGTTCATGAGATGGTGGGCAATGCCTTGATCTTGGATGGGGAGCAGAAGAGAACAACAGATTTGCGTGGCCGACCCCTGAAGGGAATGGAGGAAGAAGCTGATGTATGACGGAGGCAAGATCATAACCGGACTGGTCGTTTTCGTTGGCCTGGTAACCTTCCCGCTTTGGAGCAATGTGGGCAAGGCCGCTAAGAAGCCAGACCCCAAAATTGACACCCCTGTAATCCAGCAGTTGGCGGAGAAGAAGTGTATAGAACCTAAGGCCGTTATGCAGGCCGAGCATATGAAGATCCTTAACGACTGGCGTGATTCCGTGGTCCGTGATGGTAGCAGGTTGTATGTGAGCAGCAGCGGTAAGACGTTTAATATGAGCCTTCAGAACGAATGCATGAACTGCCATTCGAATAAAAAGCAGTTCTGTGACGAATGTCATAATTACACGGACGTAACACCGTACTGCTGGACTTGCCATATCGAACCGAAAGAGAAGGAGAAGGTGGCATGGGCATCAATAGAAGAGAATTCCTAAAGATAGTCGGAATCTCCGCTGTAGCCGGGCTTGGGGGCACGTCCGCTGTTGAGTTGCTTCGAAGGGCTCCGGTGGAGGCTTCGCAGGTTTCACCCAATCCAAAGGCGTTAACGGCGAAGAGATGGGCCATGGTCATTGATACGCGGAAGCTTACGGAGGCCGATTGCAAGAGGATGATTGAGGCCTGCCATCGCATTCACAATGTCCCGGACATCGGAACGAAACAAGATGTGAAATGGATCTGGACCGAGGAATATGAACACGCCTTCCCGGATGATATGAACAAATTTGTTTCGGATGAGGTTAAGCATAAGCCGTTTCTGTTGCTCTGCAACCACTGCGATGAGCCGGCCTGTGTGCGGGTATGCCCCACCAAGGCCACATATAAGAGGGCAGACGGTATCGTCATGATGGATATGCACCGATGTATAGGGTGCCGTTTCTGTATGGCCGCCTGTCCCTTTGGCGCCAGGAGCTTTAACTTCGGAGACCCACGGCCGTATATCAAAGAGGAAAGTCGAAAATATCCGACGCGGATGCGTGGAGTTGTGGAAAAGTGTACCTTCTGCACGGAGAGATTGGAAGAAGGGCTGATGCCGGCCTGTGTGGAAGTCTCCAATGGGGGGCTGATCTTTGGCGATCTGGATGACCCGAACTCAGAGGTCAGGCAGGTGCTTCGTTCAAATTACAGCATCCGGCGTAAACCAAACCTAGGTACGCAACCTTGCGTTTATTACATAGTATGAGGTAAGGGCTATGCTTGAGAAGGCACTATACGGAAGTAAAGGCTATTATGTATGGATATTGTTGCTGCTTGGTCTCATTGGGTTGGGCTCTATTGCCTACTACACACAGCTCACGCAGGGGCTGAAGATAACCGGTATGAGCCGGGATGTCTCGTGGGGTTTTTATATCGCCCAGTTTACCTATCTGGTTGGCGTGGCCGCCTCGGCAGTGATGTTGGTTTTGCCTTACTACTTCCATCACTACAAGGCGTTTAGCAAGATGATTATTTTAGGCGAGTTTATGGCCATTTCCGCGGTGAGCATGTGTATGCTTTTCATCGTCGTGGACCTTGGCCAGCCGCAGCGTCTTTTGAATGTCATCCTGCACCCCACACCCAATTCAATCCTGTTCTGGGATATGGTTGTTTTGAATGGGTATCTCTTTCTGAATATCATCATAGGTTGGACTACACTCCAGGCGGAACGCAAAGGCGTAGCGCCGGCCTCGTGGATAAAGCCCCTTGTGTATCTTTCTGTAATCTGGGCCTTCAGCATCCACACCGTGACGGCCTTCCTCTACGCCGGTATCCCAGGCAGACACTACTGGCTTACCGCTATTATGGCTGCACGGTTCCTGGCCTCGGCGTTTTGTTCCGGGCCTGCGATACTTCTTCTGCTGTCCCTGCTGCTGAGAAGGTTGACAAAGTACGATCCCGGGAAAGAGGCGATCCAATCATTGGCAAAGATTATCACCTATGCCATGTGTGTTAACGTCTTCTTTTTTGGACTTGAACTATTCACTGCCTTCTACAGCAATATCCCGGGGCATATGCATTCATTTGAATACCTTTTCCACGGCCTGGAAGGGCACAATCTCTTGGTCCCCTTTATGTGGGCTGCTGTAGTGATGGCCTTTGGTTCCTTGGTCTTACTGATTCCGCCTGCCTTCCGGAACAACGAGAATATATTGATCCCGGCTCTTCTTATGCTGGTTGGCGCGAGCTGGATTGACAAAGGACTGGCCTTGCTGGTGGCCGGGTTTGTTCCGAATATGTTTGAAAGGGTGACAGAGTATGCACCGACGATCCCGGAACTGGCGGTTTCTATGATGGTGTATGCGACCGGCGCGCTGATATTAACTGTTCTCTGGAAGGTGGCTGTCTCGGTCAAGAAAGAGATAGCTTAGAAACTTTTTAGGTAAAGTTCATATAGTTTAAGGTGGGTTAGTGAGGGCTCATTCTGTTATGGAATGAGCCCTTTTATAATTTTCCAGAAAAGCCTTTATATTAGCCGCTAAAGAGGGATTTATCCCCTTGACCGAGGCGATTTCTTCAACTGAAGCCCCTTTCAGTTTTTCTA
The DNA here is from genome assembly GCA_028715605.1 of Desulfovibrionales bacterium. Lineage (NCBI taxonomy): Bacteria > Pseudomonadati > Thermodesulfobacteriota > Desulfovibrionia > Desulfovibrionales > Desulfovibrionales bacterium. The sequence continues at coordinate 124,724 of JAQURM010000005.1, read as the reverse complement.
CGCTGCCGAAATGTATAAGTAATCTTTTTCTGAGCACACTGCCGACCCCCGGGATCTCATCCAAAAGCGACCGGGTTAAACCCCTTTTGCGCAACTTGTGGTGGTATTCTATGGCGAACCGGTGGGCCTCATCCCGAATGCGTTGCAGGTAAAGGAGGAGCGGGGAGCTTTTTCCCCATAGAACGGGATTCTTACGTTCCGGGAGATATACTTTGTCTGTTTCGTCCTTTTTCCCCTTGGCCAGAGCGACCAGGTCCACGCGGCCACTACAGCCCAAGTCTTTCGATGCCTGCCTGGCCACGTTAAGCTGGCCTTTCCCGCCATCTATGAGCAGCATATTCGGCCATGAATCTTCCTCTTTGGCCCGGATCAGACGTCGTGAAACCACCTCGCGCATCATGGCGTAATCATCCGGCTGTTCCGATAGTTTTATTTTATACCGGCGGTAGAAGTTCCGATCAGGGGAGCCATTGACAAATGCTACCAGTGAACCCACGGCCATTTTTCCGCCGATATTGGATATATCGAGGCCCTCGATGCGTTCGGGGTAATACCTGAGGCCCAGTTTTTCCTGCAACAGTGTCAGGAGATTATGGATATCCCCTTCCTCCTTTAGTTTTTGGCGGAGGGAACCCTCGGCGTTTTTCATGGCCAGCAGCAAGAGTCGATGCCTGTCTCCTCTTTGGGGTATCAGGATCGATACCTTTTTTCCCGTCTTTTCCCCGAGCCAGGAGGCGATCACCGCTTGGTCTTCCATGTCCAGCGGTATAAGAATTTCCCCGGGTATGTATTTTCCCTCACCATAAAACTGCCTTAGAAAATGGGATAATATCTCTTCGTTTGTCGCTGGCGCTTCCCGGAAAGGAAAGGTTTTATGGCCAATCACGGCCCCGTTACGGACGAAAAGGATGGATATCTGGACAGACCTGTCCTGCCGATATAGCCCGATGACATCCTGGTCAACAAGGCGTGTGGAGGTCACGGATTGCTTTTCTAAAGTCCGTTTTATGGCTGATAAGCGATCCCGATAAAGGGCGGCCTTTTCATATTCCAGGCGGTCGGCGAGGGCCTGCATCTCTTTTTCGAAGATTTTTACGAGGTCCTGGAGTTGCCCGCGAAAGAACAAAACGACCTGGTCAACCAGTTTTCGATATTCTTCTCCCGAAATCAGACCAACGCAAGGGGCCGCGCAGCGTTTGATCTGGTAATTGAGACAGGGGCGGGTACGTGATTTAAATACGATGTCACCACAACGGCGCAGCGGGAAGATATGCTGCAGGGAGCGCAGTGTCTCACGCACGGACGCGGCGGAGGAAAACGGGCCAAAGTACATAGCGCCATCATCGGCCAGGCGCCGGACAACGGTAATGCGGGGGAACTTCTGACAAGGGTCGAGACGCAGCGAAAGATAGTTTTTGTCATCGCGTAAAACTACATTGTATCGAGGCCGGTGTTTTTTAATCAGGTTGCATTCCAGGATGAGGGCCTCTTTCTCGTTCTCCGTCAGGATAATCTCGATAGAGGCGGTCCGGGTGAACAGGGCCTCCGTCCTGGTCTCCTGTTCCCGTCTTTTTTGAAAATATGAAGCGAGCCTTTTTCTTAAGTCTTTGGCCTTTCCCACATAAAGGACGTGGTCTTTCGTATCCTTGAACAGATACACGCCTGTTCCGTGGGAAATAGTAGAAAGAATATCCTCACTTAACGCCATGTCAATTCCTGTTGTCTGAGGGCGCGTACGCGGTCACGCAGTTCTGTAGCCCGCTCGAATTCCAGGTCCCTGGCGGCGTGCTTCATCTCTTTCTCCAGGGATTCTATGCGCCGGACGATGTCTTCAACGGTTAAAAACGCCTCTGTTTCTTCTGCGGCCACGGGCACCGTGTAGTAGTCAGCCTCATAAACCGAGGTAAGGACATCCCTTATGGATTTCTTGATAGTGGTCGGGGTGATATGGTGCCGGCGGTTATATCCGGCCTGCAGCTTCCGCCTGCGTTCGGTCTCTTCTAACGCCCGCATAATAGCCGTGGTCATATGATCGGCGTAGAAAATAACCTCGCCGTGTATGTTCCGGGCGGCCCGGCCACAGGTCTGAATCAGGGAACGCTCCGAACGTAAAAAGCCTTCTTTGTCCGCGTCCAGGATGGCTACCAGCGAGACCTCCGGTATATCCAGACCCTCCCTGAGGAGGTTAATGCCAATGAGGATATCAAAGACTCCGAGGCGCAGGTCCCGTATAATTTTTGTTCTTTCCAAGGTGGCAATATCGGAATGGAGATACTTTACCCTGAGCCCCAGCTCTGCATAATATTCGGCCAGGTCTTCGGCCATACGTTTGGTAAGTGTAGTTACGAGGACCCGTTCCTTTCGTTTAAGGCGTTTTCTTATTTCCTCCAGGAGATCATCGACCTGGCTTACTGCCGGTTTCACTGTAACTTTGGGATCAACCAGACCGGTAGGCCGGATGACCTGTTCGGCTATATGGCCGTCCGCCTTTTTAAGTTCGTGGGGGCCGGGTGTGGCGGAGACGTAAATTACCTGCCTTATGTGTTGTTCAAACTCGGCGAAGTTCAGTGGCCGATTATCCAGGGCCGAGGGCAGACGAAAGCCGTATCCCACCAGGGTTTCTTTGCGGGAGCGGTCTCCCCGGTACATGGCCTGAAGCTGAGGGATGGTGATGTGACTTTCGTCGATAAATAGGAGAAAATCTTCCGGGAAATAAGACAGGAGGGTGGGTGGAGATTCTCCGGGTCTTCGGCCGGTCAGGTGGCGTGAATAATTTTCTATGCCGTGGCAGTAACCAAGCTCCTGCAGCATCTCCAGGTCAAAATTGGCGCGCTCCTCAATGCGCTGGGCCTCTACCAGACTTCCTTGATCCCTGAGAAAATTGATCCTTTCCGTTAATTCTGCCTTTATGCTCTCGATGGCCTGCAGCAAGCGGGGGCGTGTGGTCACATAGTGGCTGCCAGGGTATATGAGCGCCTCTTTCATAGTCCTTCTGACTACCCCACGTAACGGGTCTATTTCCTTAATGGCCTCGATGGTATCGCCAAAGTATTCGACGCGGATGGCACGGTCCTCTTCACAGGAAGGGAATATCTCCACGATGTCGCCGCGTACACGAAAGGTCCCCCGGTGAAAATCTATGTCATTTCGCTCATAAAGCATGGCGACCAGAGCCCGCAGGAGTTCTTCCCGGCCAAGTTCCTGTCCTTCAACGAGGGCCAGGTGCATGCTGCGATATTCATCGGGAGAGCCGAGGCCATATATACAGGATACACTGGCCACGATGATTATGTCCCGCCTCTGCAGGAGGGAACTGGTTGCGGAATGGCGCAGGCGGTCTATGGCGTCGTTTATAGAGGCGTCTTTGGCGATATAGGTATCGGTCTGCGGTATATAGGCCTCCGGCTGATAATAGTCATAATAGCTGACGAAGTACTCCACAGCGTTTTCGGGAAAAAGCTGTTTGAATTCATTGAAGAGTTGGGCGGCCAGGGTCTTATTTGGGGCTATAACAAGGGCGGGCCGCTCTGTCCGGGCAATGACGTGGGCCATGGTAAAGGTCTTGCCGGAACCGGTAACACCGAGGAGTACCTGGTGCTTGTGGCCTTTCTGCAGGGAACGGGTGAGGGCCTCAATGGCCTTAGGCTGGTCGCCTAGCGGCTTGAAGTCTGAAACCAGATTAAATAAGGACACTTACTCCTTTATCTCCCAGGTTGTTCCCTGTGGGTTGTCTTTGAGAATTATATTGGCCCCGGCCAACTTTTTGCGGATAGTATCGGCGGCAGCCCAGTCTTTCTTTGTGCGGGCCTCTTCCCTTTGGCGTATGAGATCGCTGATCTCTTTTTCCGGGAGGGGGATTTTTCTCAGTTTTTCTGTCCGTCGTTTCTCCAGATAGACCCTGGGCTCGGTAGCGAAGAGATCCAGTACCTGCCCCACTTCCCTGATGGCCGAGGCGGCGGACCCGATAGCGTCCAGACAGGCCCGGGCTGGCTCCTTTTTGCTGATCTGCAAGAGGGTGTTTATCCCTTTTGCCGCATCAAAGATATGGCCCAGGCCCTGGGCCGTATTAAAGTCATCGTCCATGGCCTGGTAAAATAGTTTTTTAAGGTCTTTGATCCGGGCACAGGCGGCTTCTGCCTCAGGCGGCAGCGAAACTCCTGTCGCAGATGCGCCGGGGCGTATAGCCGGAGGGGCGGCGGTGATTTCCAGGGCCTCACCTAATGTAGCGTATATTCGATCCAGGCTGACCTGTTTCTCCCGGATAAAGTCTTCGGAGTAATCCAGGGGGCTGCGGTAATGTTTGGAGAGTAAAAACAGGCGCAGGGCCTCAGGATGGTAACCGGACAGTATCTCTTTTATAGTCAAGAAGTTGCCAAGGGATTTGGACATCTTTTCACCATTTATGGTCACAAATCCGTTGTGCACAAAATAGTGTACAAATGGTTTTCCAGTGGCGGCCACGGACTGAGCTACCTCATTTTCATGATGCGGAAAGATGAGGTCCTGTCCCCCTCCATGAATATCGAAGGTCTCCCCCAGGTAGCGGATACTCATGGCCGAGCATTCTATGTGCCATCCGGGCCGGCCCGGCCCCCAGGGGCTTTCCCAGGCGGGTTCGCCCGGCTTGCCGGCTTTCCAGAGGGCAAAGTCCATGGGATGGTGTTTTCGGGGGTCAATTTCTACTCTGGCGCCGGCCTGCATCTCTTCCGGGCTGCGATGGGAAAGCCGTCCGTAACCAGGGAACTTTTCCACAGAGAAGAAGACATTACCTTCAGCCGCATACGCATACCCTTTGCTTACCAGGGTCTCAATCAAACGGATGATATCCTGGATATGCTCGGTGGCCTTTGGTTCCACGTCCGGCCGGGCCACGCCCAGGCTCTCCATATCCCGGTGGAATTCCCCGGTATAGTGTTCGGAAAGCTCCTTACAGGAGACTCCCTTTTCTCTGGCCCGGTTGATGATCTTATCATCTATATCGGTAATGTTTTGTACGTGAGTCACCTTAAATCCACGGTGGCGCAGGTAGCGAATGATGACATCAAAAACTACGGCCGCGCGGGCATGGCCCAAATGGCAATCATCATAAGCAGTAATACCGCAGACGTAGATACCGACCTGGTTATCCCGCAGAGGCTTAAAGACTTCCTTTTGACTGCTAAATGAGTTGTATAATCTAAGCGTCATATTATCTCTCTTTTTCAGGCGCTCGCGGGGTTTTGTCCAAGGAGAACCACGGCAAAAGCAGCCATACCCTCTCCCTGCCCTGTAAACCCCAGTCCTTCAGTGGTGGTGGCCTTTATGTTTACGCAAAGAGGGGATATTTTCAAGACTGAGCTGATATTCTGTACCATTTGCGGGATAACTTTTTGAATCCTTGGCCTTTCTGCCACGAGGGTCAAGTCTGCATTGAGCACACAAAGGCACTTGCGTTCGATAATACGCATGACTTCTTCTAATAAGTACATACTGGAACTATCTTTATAACGCAGGTCGTCATCCGGAAAGTGACGTCCGATATCACCCTCGCAGGCGGCGCCCAGTAAGGCATCACACAGGGCATGGATAAGGACATCAGCGTCAGAGTGGCCCAACAACCCCTTTTCAAAGGGTATTTCCACACCACCGATCACCAGTCTTCGGCCCTCTACCAAGCGGTGTACGTCGTAGCCAAAACCTACCCTATGTGCTGTCTCCATATCTGTATCTCAGCAATATCTCCACTAATTTTAGATCGGCAGGCGTGGTTACCTTTATATTGGTGGAAGCCCCCTTGATTATATAGACCGGCGCTTCCAGCCTTTCTACGAGCGAGGCCTCATCCGTACCATAGAAATTATCTTTTTGGGCCTCTGTAAACGCCCTTCTTAAGAGTTCAACACGGAAGGCCTGCGGCGTCTGCGCCTGCCATATAAGACTTCTTTCTACCGTTCTTAGAATGCGCCCGTCGGCCGAAACCTGCTTCAACGTATCATTCGCCGGCATAGCGGCAATGGCTGCCCCTTTTTCTTTGGCCAATTCTATGACTTCTTTAATAGTATCCTCATTGACCAGCGGCCGCACCCCGTCATGCACAACGACTATTTTGTATTTTTCAGGTATAGCCCGCAGCCCGTTACTTACAGACTGTTGTCTGGTTTTTCCACCGGCCACCACTTTCCATAGTTTTTTAAATTCACCCTTAGTCTGGAATAGTTCCCGGCCGATTTTAACCATATCCGGGGGGAGCACTAAGATGATATTATCAATACCCGGACAGTTTTCAAAGACCTTGATTGTATGCCAGAGAAGAGATTTCCCAAGGACAGGCAAAAATTGTTTGGCGACGGTTGCGCCTATCCGCACTCCTTTGCCTGCTGCAGTTATTATAGCTATGGCGCTCATTTTTCACAAAGGGAGGAGAAACACTTCCTCCTTTGGGAAAGGGGATTGAGGAGGATTTTGGATCTTATAGTGCCTTGTCTAGGCATATTTTTCAAAAGCTAAGGTGTTATGGAAAAACAAGTTAGAGTAGGCTGTAAGCCGAGTTCTGTTATCCACCTGAGGTGGACGATGGTCATTCCTCTACGACGTCAATTGCTTGACGCCTCTAGCAACCAACCCGGGAACCTCGGACGGGCCGCCCTCAAACGTCCCCCTATTTGGTTTTGCTCCAGGTGGGGTTTGCCTAGCTCCCGGTGTCACCACCGGGACGGTGAGCTCTTACCTCGCCTTTTCACCCTTATCACGCCAGAGGCGGACGGTATATTTTCTGTGGCACTTTCCTTGAGGTCACCCCCAGTCCGCGTTACGGACCACCTTGCCCTCTGGAGCTCGGACTTTCCTCTTATCCCCTCGCTTTGCAGGAGAGGACGAGCGACCACCCTGCCTACTCTAACTATGTCACTATAAAAATAGCACAGTTAACCAATTTATTCAATAAGATCCATTGCCGGATGTGCGTTAGAGTTGGAGAGAAGAGACGTAACCGTTCACCGTTGTCCGTTCATCGTTCACCGAAAAAGACGTTTTCGTGCTTTTCACAGACAACGGTGGCCGAATAACGGAAAATACTTCACCGTTACCATGCGGAGTTTTTCACGTTTTTTGAGGGGCGACGGTTGTCGGAACATACGGTTCCCATTGACTATTCACCGAAAAAAAGCTTTTCAGGTTCTTACTGACAACGGTGAACTGATAACGGTGAACGGATACGAAGAAACTATCCTTTTTCGTTTGCTGCCTTAGGGACATCCTGGTAGTAAATTATGCGTTGGCAGCTTGGGCAGTATATCATCTTTTTTTCCTTAAGCAGCTCATTATACAATTGTGGCGGGATATTCATGTGACATCCCAGACACACGGCATTTAGGACACCCACTACGGCCAGGCCGTTTCTCTTGCTTCTCAAAAAATCATAGCGTTTGAGGAGCTCCTCCGGTATGTCTTTGACCATTGTTTTCCTGTTTACTTCAAATTTAGCCAATTCTTTGTCATATTTATGAAAAAGCGAATCCAATTTCCCTTTTTCGATGGTTAGCTCTTCCCTGATTTTGCTTAGCTCTTCTTGTTTTTCTTTGATTTCCTTTTCCAGCCGTTCTATATCTTCCATGACGGCTACGATTTCATCTTCCCGTTTGCGATTCGCCTTTTTAATTTCCTCTATTTCTTTTAAGAGGGCCTGGTATTCCCTGTTTGTCTTTATCGCCATTAACTTGCCCTGGCATTTTTTGAGATGAGCTATTTCGTCTTCTAACTCTGTTTCCTTTCCTTTTTTCTTTTGTTTTAATTCCTCTTGTGTTCCCAGGACAGCTTTTAAGTCTTCTTCTTGTTCTTTTGCCTTTTTTTCGATATGGCGCAACCCTTTTGGGCCTTCCTCCTTTTTGTCCTGAATGTGTTTTACTTCCAGATCAACGGCCTGGAGCTTGATGAGCAATTTTACCTCTTGTTGCAATGTGGTTTCCTCCAATCATTTTATTAACTGTAAAGGACTTTTTTCTGCTCGGTCTTCTATTATGTCAACTTTTAGGCCCTGTTTTTCCAGCCTCTTGCGTATTAATCGGGCCAGGGCCATCATACCAAATTTTTCAGAATGGAAATGGCCAATGTCCAGGGCACAGAAGTCGAGTTCTTCCGCCATACGGGCATGGCTATGCTTTAGTTCGGCGGTTATATACAGGTCTGCGCCTGATTTGTAGGCCTTTTCTATAAATTGAGAACCACTTCCGCCGCATACGGCTACCTTGCGTACCATGGCCGGGGCCTTACCGGCCATCTGTAGATATGGTAACTGTAAGTCGGTCTTTATTTTGGTAATAAATTGCTTGAAGGTTATGGATGTCTTAAATGTGCCGATGCAGCCGTAACCTAGAGGGACGAGTTTGTTATGGGCCGGGGGCGGCGTTTCCTCTTCCTTAAGGATATGTATATCTTTTAAGGCCAACCTTTCTATCAAGGCGGTGCTGACCCCATCCGGGGCCATGTCCAGGTTGGTGTGAGCGGAATATATAGAGATATTTTTACGTATAGCCCGGGTTATGATCTTACCGGTTGAAGTTTCAAGAGATAGCTGACGGAGCGGGTGAAAGAAAAGAGGATGGTGGGTTATTATGAGCTGGGCATTGGCCTTGATGGCCCGTTCCAGGACCGAGGCGGTCGGATCAACCGCCGTAAAGATCGCGCTGACCGTCTGTCTCAATGACCCTATCTGCAGGCCGGCATTGTCCCACTCCTCAGCCCAGGCGGAGGGAGCAATTTCCTCAATGATATTTATTATGTCTTGTATTAAGGCCATAGGCAACGTTTCAATAAAGACGGCTTCGTAAAAAGTCCATTTGCTGTGTTGCGCGCCTTGCAACGGAAGCTTTTTACTGTGCCGTCTATTTTACGAGTTCATCAATAAAAAAGGTGCATCCTGCCGATGATGCACCCTTTCTATGAACTTTTTTAAGGTTCATACGGACATAAAGATATCTTTTCAGGTGTTACATAGGGATTTTTTAGCATGAAACAAAATAATGGGCCCACCTGGGTTCGAACCAGGGACCTACCGGTTATGAGCCGGTGGCTCTTCCAGCTGAGCTATGGGCCCCCCAAAGTGTCTTCTAATTAAAAGGTTAATCACCCCTTGTCAAGAAAAAATGGTCTAATTTTCAATAAATCCCTTCAATTGTTTGCTCCGGCTAGGGTGACGTAATTTGCGCAATGCCTTGGCTTCAATCTGACGGATACGTTCCCGGGTTACAGTAAAATCCTGCCCCACTTCCTCTAAGGTGTGGTCGGTCTGCTCTCCAATCCCAAAACGCATACGTAAGACCTTTTCTTCTCGTGGAGTGAGTGTGGACAGAACCTTTCGGGTTTGTTCTATCAGACCCATGTTGACTACTGCCTCCAGGGGTATAGCTGTTTTCTTGTCCTCTATGAAGTCCCCGAGATGACTGTCTTCTTCATCCCCGATGGGAGTTTCCAGCGATATGGGCTCCTTGGCGATTTTTAGTATCTTACGCACCTTATCCACGGGGAAGTCCATCCTTTCCGCAATCTCCTCTGGAGTTGGTTCGCGGCCCAGCTCTTGCACGAGATATCGGGAAGTGCGAATCAGCTTGTTAATAGTTTCTATCATATGCACCGGGATGCGTATGGTCCGCGCCTGGTCAGCAATAGCCCGGTTGATGGCCTGCCGTATCCACCATGTGGCGTATGTGCTGAATTTATAGCCCCGCTGATATTCAAACTTTTCTACAGCCTTCATCAGGCCAATATTACCTTCTTGAATCAAGTCGAGAAATTGCAGACCGCGGTTAGTGTACTTTTTAGCTATGCTTACTACCAGTCTCAGGTTGGCCCTTATCAATTCATTCTTGGCATATTGAGTTTTTTGGCCCCCTTTTTCTATTTGGAAGACTAGTCTTTTCAGAGTGGTTGAACTTATCTTAGCCTCGGATTCGATGTACCGAATTTTCTTCAGGGAGATGGCGAGGGTGACAATCGTTTCTCGAAGATTGGAGGGTTTTATTTTGAGGGCCTTGGCTAGATTACTGTTTTTCTCAGGGGTTAAGGGCTTTCCTAATAGTCTTTTTATATCGCTAATGGGAATACTTAGAATTTTTCTACATTTCTTGACCGTTTCTTCTGTTTTGGCCAGTTGATTAGCCATGCCGGAGAGCTTGCCAATGATTCTGTCGAGCTGATTTTGTTCTAATTTGATTTCCTTAAGGAGCCTTATGATATCGAGTTTATTCTTTATAAGTTTTCTTTTGAGGCGTTTTTTATAATCAGAACCCTCGGTAGTAACCAGCAACTCATCTTTTATTTTTTTATTTTCTTTATTAATTCGTCCAACAGTCTCGATCAGACTGATCACTTTTTGTTCGCGCTGGATATTTTCCATTTCATCTGAGTTTTCTTCATCCAGATCCTTTACTATATCCCGGAGTTTAACCCGTCCCTTTTTTAGTTTTTCTCCCAGGCTAAGAATTTCTTGCAGTCCAAACGGTGTTTCCAGGATGGCGGCCATGATTTCCCGCTCACCCTGTTCGATCTTTTTGGCCAGTTCCACTTCCCCATCGCGACTTAGTAATGAGACCAGACCCATTTCTCGCAGGTATATCTTGACCGGGTCTGATATCTCGGTAATGATTTCTGAATCGACGGTTACGTCATCACGGTCTGACTCCTGGTCGGATACAAACGTCTTTTTAGCATCTACGCCCGCCTTGGCATTTTCCACGACACCGATCTCTATCTCCTCAAAGGGGATAACAGTGTCTTCTAATTGCCCTGAACCTATGACGCCTTCCGGTAGTTTTTCGCTATAGCAGTAACGTCCCTCTTCGTTTATAGAAAGCAACTCTCGCAGGTCTTCCATCTCTACCTCTTTGCCCATATGGTTTTTCTCCTTAACTACTTGATTAATCATCCCTTATGCCGGACCAAAAGCTTTTTATGCTCTTCCATGAGTTCCTTGGCCGCATTGTTGGCGATACCATATTGTTTTTTTCTTTCTGCATCTTTGATTTGTCCAAGTAGCATTTTTGTCTGACGCTGCAGTTCCCGCCCGTGGACCTTAGTTAGAAGATCCTGTACGACTGATTCCACCTCGGTTCCGGTGTATGTTGGGGCATCGAGCATAATGGCTGTGATCTTGCTTTCCATAGCAGGATCTTTAACCCTCGCCAGCAATTGTCTGGCATCGACCGCATCGTCTTCTTCAAATATACTTTTCAGGTGAGTAAAGATGTACTTAAGCCCTTCATCTTTAAAGAGATCTTCCCCCCTCCTTTCTTTTAAAAAAATTGGTAGATATTGCGGATAAGACAGCAGGATTTCTATAATCGTTTTCTCCAGGTATAAATCAGCATTTCCGGTCACCGGCTTTATATTTATGAGCGCCTGTTGAGTTTCCATATCCGCATTCCAGCGCAGCGCTTTTTCAATAAGCCCTTCGGTTATTTTCAGGCTATCGGCTATCTCGGCTATGTAGAGGGATCGTTTGATGGGGTCGGTTATGTCCTGGATAGCCGGTCTTATCTCCCGGAGAATTTGTGCCTTGCCCTCCAGAGACTGTCCCCATTTTTGAGTAAGTTTGTCCAACAAAAATTTAGTCAAGGGGATGGCTTTATCCGCCAGATGTTCAAGTTGTTCAACACCATGGGCGCGAATAAAGGTGTCCGGGTCATGACCGCTGGGCAATATCAAGACCTTAGCGGAGGCCCCTTCTTTTAGGAAGAGAGGGATGCTCCGCAGGGCGGCATTGACGCCGGCCTGATCAGAGTCAAAGAGGATTATGAACTCTTCGGCATAGCCTTTTAAGATCCGGATATGAGTTGGGGTCAGGGCTGTTCCCAGCGTAGCCACGACATTTTTTATGCCATAGGCGTAGAGAGATAAAAAGTCAAAATAGCCCTCCACGATGAATCCACGGCCTTTATGTCTGAATTCATTCCTGGCCAGATAAAGGCCGTAGAGGGAATTTCCTTTATGATAGACAGGTGTTTCCGGTGAATTGAGATATTTGGGCAGGGTATCGTCCAGGACGCGGCCTCCAAAGGCAATAACTCTTCCTGCGACATCGAAGATAGGGAAGATTATGCGATTACGGAAACGATCATAATATCCCCCGTTTTTTTTCTGTATAACCAATCCGGCCTCTTCTGCCAGAGGGAGAGGGTGATTATGCCGGGTTAACTGGCGGCAAAGACCGTCCCAGTTCGGCAGTGCGTAGCCAAGGCCGAATAAGGCGGTTAGATCAGGGGAGAACCCCCTCTTTTCCAGATAGGCCGTGGCCGGTTTGGCCTCCGGGTGATTATTGAGAATGTAAGTATAGTAGGCCGCGGCTTTTTCGTTTAGGTTATAAATTAGTTCTGTTTTGTCTGTTTCATTTCGTTTATGTGGGGAGGTCCGGATATCAGGGAGGGGGATTTGATATTGTTTGGCCAGGTCTCGCACTGCCTGCACAAAGGATATGCTGTGGTATCGCATTAGAAAGCTAAAGACATTGCCTCCGATGCCGCAGCCGAAACAATGAAAGATTTGTTTTTCTTCGCTTACGCTGAAAGAGGGGGTCTTCTCAGAATGGAACGGACAAAGTCCCTGATAATTGCGGCCGACTTTTTTTAGAGATACATAGTTACTGATGACTTCAACTATGTTGGCCGTATTCCCGATTTCGTCGATTTTACTGTCCGGTAATAGCGCCATCAAGCAACCATCCTATAGTTAATAGCTACCCGGCGGGCGTAATAATCGAAGCAAGATGACGCAGAAAAGCAGATAGGGTTGACAATCAAAAATGCCCCATGCTTCCCCGGCTTGTGTGGGCGGGAAACACACTGGAATAAAAACAAATTTGAGACGCCTTTTATTTGTGTTGACTTTCTCATTATGTATGGGCCGGTATAGGAGGCCTTTTAATAATCAGAGAGAAAACCAACTTTATACGGCGAACAAGATAATACAGAAAGACAGCAAAACAAACCCTTAGACTTTAATGCCTGTTAAATCCCTTGACAGGCCATCTTCGTGGTCTCGGTTGTGCCTGTAATAATGTTAATGACTTTTTGTCGGTCAACTTATGATATGTCTCACCCCCTTTATTTGCGGGGTGAGAACTCTTAATGCATTACAAGTATAAAATAGATTGGGCGGATATTCGCGCTTTAAGACAAACTTCCTGTCGGCTTAATGGTTCCAGCAAAGAGTATTATCTCTCTACGTACCTGCGCGTCTTCTTTAACGCCCTTTTTTTCGCGGCCAATATTTTCTTTTTTCGTTTAATACTAGGCTTTTCGTAGTGTTCCCTTTTACGAATTTCGGATAATATGCCAGCCTTCTCGCATTGCTTTTTAAAACGCTTTAGGGCAAATTCAAAGGACTCATCTGTTTTAACTCTGATGCCCGGCATCCAGCTTCCCCTCCCCCCAACACCAAGTACCCAAAAAACATAACCACCACTCCCTGTCTATAATTGTATAGTGAATAATATTAATCTAGCAGGGTAATTTAACACTCGATACACAAAAGTCAAGTATTTTGGCCATGAAAAACAAAGAAACCACAGAGAGCACAGAGGAGGTTCAAGATTCAAAGTTCAAAACTTGAATCAATGATAAATCCCAAAGCTCAAAACGTCACTGGTCATTGGTTAACTCGGGAGAAAGATAGCCCCCTTTTGCCAATGACAAATGACCATTGACTAATGACTCCTAACTTTAGTCATCTGGACTTTGCCGCGCTGTGTCCTCTGTGGTTTCTTTTGCTAACTTGTCAGCAGATGCGCGGGAGCGGTTCGCCGGTAAGCATGTCCACGATTCGGTTACCGCCGATAATGGTTTTCATAAATACCTTACCCGGATGATCGGATATGACCTCGCCAATAATGCAGGCACCTTGGCCATAGGGATTTTTATGCATAATATCAATTAGTTTTCCGGCATCCTGGGCCGCTGCGCAGGCTATCAGTTTGCCCTCATTGGCTAAATAGAGCGGGTCTATTCCTAAGAGTTCGCATGCGGCCTGTACCTCGGGACGAACGGGTATGGTCTCTTCGTGGACACGGATACCTACCCGGGATTGTCCGGCGATTTCATTGAGGGATGTGCCCAGACCGCCACGGGTGGGGTCGCGTAGGACGTTGATTTTCCGGCTCGCCGCCAGCATCTCGGCCACCAGGGTATTTAAGGGAGAGGAATCGCTCTTTAAGGGGGCATCGAATTGCAGGCCTTCCCGGCAGGTAAGGATGGTTATGCCGTGGTCGGCGATGGTGCCGCTCAAGATTATCTTGTCTCCGGGCCTGGCGTTTTGTCCGGAGATGTTGACGTCCGGATCAATTATCCCGATGCCGGCGGTATTTATGAAGACCTTGTCTGTAGCGCCTTTGGGCACAACCTTGGTGTCTCCCGTAGCAATGACTACCCCGGCCTCAGCCGCTGCATTTTTCATGCTGCCGGCTATGGCTTTAAGGTCGGCCATGGAGAACCCTTCTTCTATGATGAACCCGACACTCAGATAGAGCGGCCGGGCCCCGCGCATGGCCAGGTCGTTTACCGTGCCATGTATGGCCAGACTGCCTATATCCCCGCCGGGAAAGAAGATGGGATCGACTACATAAGAATCGGTAGAAAAGGCCAGTTTGGTCCCTCCGATGGTCATAACCGCGCTATCGTTCATTTCTCTGAGGAATTCATTATCAAATTGGGGGAGGAAAAGAGAGGCGATCAACTCATGCGAGGCCCGGCCTCCGCTTCCGTGGTCGAGAAGTATCCGGTCGTGTTTCATAGGATCTCCATAGGCTTAATAATGTATTGCCAAAAGATTTTTACCACAGAGTACACAGAGAACATAAGGATATTAATAAAGATAGCTTCATATTCCGCATCAAGGGAGAGGGAATTTTTACGAAGTTGTCAACGGCCGAACATTTAATCATGATATTTGTAATAGGCTGCACATGTCCCTTCGGTCGAGACCATACAGGGGCCATAGGGATTGGAAGGCGTACAGACCTGCCGGTAAAGGACGCAGTCAAGCGGGGTTTTGACGCCCCGCAGTATGTCCCCACAACTGCAACCGGGATGATCCTGGGCCTTAGGCACGGTTAGATCGAACCTTGTCTCAATATCCAGGGCGCGGTAATTATTCCTTAATCTTAAGCCGCTATCAGGTATAGTGCCAAGCCCGCGCCATGGCGCATCGCAGGTCTCAAAGACCTCCGAGAGCAGGGCCAGCGCCTTCTCATTGCCGGTGAAGTTGACCGCCCTCCGGTACTGTATCTCCACTATAGCCTTTCCCTCTTCAATCTGGGACAATAACATGTAAATGGTCTGCAATATATCTACGGGTTCGAAGCCGGCCACTACGCAGGGGATGTGATATTTATCGGCGACCGGCCGGTAGGCATCCGCGCCAATGATGACGGAGACATGACCCGGGCAGATGAAACCGTCGATGGCCAGCTCTCCGCCGGCCAAGAGGGCCTCCATAGCCGGGGGGATAATCTTATGGGCCGGGAGGATATAAAAGTTGTTGATTCCTTCTTTTTTGGCCTCTTTTACTGCCGCGGCAATAGTCGGCGCAGTGGTCTCAAAGCCCACCGCCAGGAAAACAACCGTGCGGGATGGATTCCGGCGGGCGATGTCCAGGGCGTCAAATGTGGAATAGACCACGCGGATATCTGCCCCATCCGCCCGCTCCTTCTGCAGGGATGACGAGGACCCCGGCACGCGCACCAGGTCGCCAAAGGTAGCAACAATCGTATCCTTTTGTTGGCCGAGCTTGATAAACTTGTCTATTTCCTCCGTGGCCGTGACACAGACAGGGCAGCCGGGGCCGGACAGCAGGGTAATAGAGGGCGGCAGCAGGCTTCGTATCCCGCTTCTGAATATAGAAACGGTGTGGGTTCCGCAAACCTCCATAAGCCTGACCGGCCGGTGTGACAACGCCTTTATTTTATCTATTAACTTCCCGGCTAGATGCGGATCGCGGTATTCATCGAGATGTTTCATCGGCAAATATTTCCTCAAAGTATTGCAGGGTGATTTTGGCCTCTTCTTCGTCAATGCAGTGGATGGCGAATCCGGCGTGTACAATCACATAGTCGCCTACCGTAGGCGTCCTGTCAATAACGTCCAGGCGTACTGCCTTGCGCGTGCCGCCCATATCCACCACGGCTGTATTTTCCTTAAGCTCCAGGACTTGCATAGGTACGGCCAGACACATAATGAGATACTCCTTGTGTTATGTTTCACCGCTTCTTTTCTTCTCCATAGCGTATGCGGCTACGGCCTGACCCAGGGATATTCCTCCATCATTTGCCGGTACAAGGCGATGACTATAAACTTTAAATTTATTCTTAAGTAAGAGTTTCGTCAAGCCGGTCAAGAGAGTCATATTTTGGAAAACACCGCCGCTTAAGGCCACACGGTTAATACCCGCTTCAGCCCTGACTTTCAAACATAAGTCTGTGAATATATGGGCCAGGGTGTGGTGAAATTTATTCGCGATAAGTCCTTTTTTTGTTCCTGCCTGTATGTCCGTCACGATCTGCTCAATAATGGGTTTGGTATTCACAACCCATCTATTGTCCTTTTGGGGGATATTATAGTCATAAGCTATTACGCTTTTGTTACTTGTGATAGACATTTCCAATTCTATTGCGGCCTGTCCCTCATAAGCCACCTTGTACCGCAGACCCAACAGGGCAGCAACACCATCAAAGAGACGGCCACAACTTGAAGTCAGGGGGGTGTTGACCTTTTTCGTAATGGCTGCGGTTAAAAAGGACAGGATTTTTTTATCGTGACTTTTCACAAATGGGATATCCAGGGTCAGGAAGTCCTCCCCATAGGTCTGGTAGAGATAACTTACCGCCATGCGCCATGGTTGTTTGATGGCGGCGACTCCGCCGGGTAAGGGGACGTAATCCAGGTGCCCGGCCCTCTCGAATGAGTCCCGGCGGGCTATCAGTATTTCGCCTCCCCAGATAGCGCCGTCTGTGCCATAGCCGGTACCGTCCATAGCCAGACCGATCACCTCTTCATTTAAGCCGTGTTCGGCCATACAACTGACAATATGGGCATGGTGATGCTGGACGCCGTATTTGGTCAGGTCATTTTGGGCCAGGGCGTATTTGGTGCTTAAATACTCCGGGTGGAGGTCATAGGCAGTGATCCGGGGGGTGATTGCCAGGATGCGCTTGAGATGTTCAATGACCTCGGTAAAAGATTCCAGTGTCTCCAGGTTTTCCAGGTCACCGATATGCTGGCTGAGAAAGGTGTTTTGCCCTTTAGTCAGGCAAATAGTATTTTTTAATTCGGCCCCGCAGGCCAGGATTTCCGGTTCGCCCCGGTCGAAGATGTCCGCCTCACTCTGGCGGATGCGAATCTGCCTATGGCACGACATATTTTCTTTAAGTATTATCGGCACAGGGACATAGCCGCGGGCCCGGCGGACAGGGTGGGCCTTTCCTCTATTAACCCGCACCACCGAGTCATCGCAGCGCATATAGATATCCCGGTCGTGCATAAGGAAGTAGTCTGCAATATGGCCCAGGCGACGGAAGGCCTCATCGTTGCCGATGGCAATGGGTTCTTCACTCAGGTTGCCGCTGGTCATGACCAGCGCCGTGAACCCTTGTTTCAGCAGTAAGTAATGCAGGGGTGTGTAGGGGAGCATGACCCCCAAATATTTATTATGCGGGGCCACTCCGGCAGAGATGGCAGGGCGCGGCCTTTTTTTTAAAAGGACAATGGGGCGCTGCGGCGATGCGAGAACCTTTGATTCGTAAGAATTTACCCGGGCGTAGGTTTCTATGGTTTCAACATCCGGAGACATAAGGGCCAGAGGCTTTTCCTCACGGTGCTTGCGTTGGCGAAGGGTATGCACGGCTTCGTCTATTGTGGCGTCAACTACCAGGTGAAATCCCCCCAGGCCTTTTATAGCCAGGATTTTACCCTGGCGCAGGAGGTTGGCCGCTTGAATGACAGGGTCTTTGCAGACTACACGGTTTTTATTCGCGTCGTAAAGAGTTACCCGGGGGCCGCAGGTCCAGCAGGCATTGGGCTGGGCATGAAAACGGCGGTTAAGGGGGTCGCGGTATTCGGCCTCACATTCCGGGCACATGGGAAATGACTTCATAGAGGTCTTGGGGCGGTCGTAAGGTATATCTTCGATAATGGTATAACGGGGCCCGCAATTGGTGCAGTTGATGAAGGGATAGCCATAGCGGCGGTTCTTAATATCCAGGAGTTCGGCCAGACAATCATCGCAGACACAGATGTCCGGGGAGATAAGGGTGGAGCGGCCTTCTGAGGCCTGACTTTTATGGATGCTAAAATCGCTGTATCCGGCCCGGGGATGTTCGGATTTCTCCAGGGCGGTGATATTCGCCAGGGGAGGGGATTCAGACCGGATGGCCTTTAAAAAAGAGTCTATGGACGGGGACTCTCCTTCGACGTCAATATCTACGCCGTGGGAGGTGTTGGTTACATAGCCCTTTAGGTTGTACCGGTGAGCCAGTTGATAAATAAAAGGACGAAACCCCACGCCCTGCACTATCCCATGGACGGTGGCCTTGACCCGGCGGGTTACTTTTTCTTTGTCTGCTGTCTGATCCATTTATACCAGTTTTCCAGGCCCTCCCCGGTGCGACAGGAGACCTCGAATATCTTTATCTTTGGGTTCAGTTTAAGGACGGCCTTCTTTATATTGTTTATCTTGCAGTTTGTGTATGGCAGGAGGTCGATCTTGTTTATTAAAAGGACCGTTGATTCGCGGAACATGACCGGATACTTGAGCGGCTTGTCGTCGCCCTCGGTCACGCTCAGGATCATGGCCTTCACGTTTTCACCTATGTCAAACTCCGCCGGGCATACCAGGTTCCCCACGTTTTCTACGATAAGGAGGTCAAGGTTATCCAGGTCCAGGTGGGCGAGGACATTCTGAATCATGTTGGCGTCCAGGTGGCAACCTCCATCAGTGTTAATCTGTATGGCCTGAACCCCTTTTTTGGCTATGCGCCTGGCATCGACCGAGGATTGTATATCCCCTTCTATTACCGCCATACGCAATCTGTCCTTCAGCGCTTCGACCGTATTTTCCAAAAGGGTGGTCTTCCCCGCGCCTGGGGAACTCATGAGATTTATGGTGAATAGGCCTTTTTCCTTGAATAATTTTCTATTCTTTTGGGCAATGGCCTCGTTAGCCTCCAGGATATTGCGGACGACGGATACTTTCAAAGATTAACCTCCTTTCGTTAGTTATATAAGCGATAAACAATTGTTCACCGCAGAGCACGCGGAGTACGCAGAGAAAATTATTAACAACCAAACCCACCTTACAGTTATTGAGTCCTTCTTTCTTATCCTCCGCGGCCTCTGCGAACTCTGCGGTAATTTAATCATCGCTTTCAATCTCGCAAATGTAAAATTCGCGACCGGTGAGGATGTCGATTTTAAGACCCTGACAACCCGGACAGTTACAGAAAGGGTCTTCTAATATAAATTCCTTTCCGCATTGGGCGCAGCGGCCGGTGATAGGGACGGTCTCTATTTCTAATCTTGCCCCTTCGGCCAGGGTTCCTTTGGTTATTAGCTCAAAACAAAAAGAGAGGGAAGAGGGTTCAACGGCGGTCAACTTGCCCAGTTTAAGCCTTACGACGGATACGCGTTCAATAGCGTTTTTCTCTGCCTCGTTCTGGATGATGTCAAGAATTCCCTGGGCTATGGATAGTTCATGCATGGGTTATCGAATCTCTAACATAATAGCCATTCCGGGGTCAATGAGAACCTTTATTATTGCAAGAAGCTTTCAGCCGTCAGCCTTCGATAGGAGACTAGATTTTTCGTATCACTTTAGTATCTTGAAAATGCTGCAAAACCCAGGACCAAATCCCCCCTCGCCCCCCTTTCCGAAAGGGGGGAGACGTTAAGACCTCCTTTGGGAAAAACGGCGGCCCATCACTTCCCCCTTTTCCGCACTCGGGCGGATTCGCCGGGGCGAAGAAAAAGGGGGATTAAGGGGGATTTTTGAGGCGCTGTTTTCTGGACGATTAGCTCTTTTCAAACAGCTAAAGTGTTACGATTTTTCTTTTTGCTGACAGCGGATTGCTGATAGCTGAAAGCTCATCTTATAGCAACCCCTCTTCGCGGAAGCTGAAAGACCCTTCTTCGCCTACAATTAGGTGGTCGTGGACGGCAATGCCTACGGCCGCGGCCGCCTTTTTTAAGGTCTCTGTCAGGGACAGGTCTTCACTGGAGGGTTTCACGTCACCGCTGGGGTGGTTGTGTACGAAAATCAAGGCAGTGGCCTTATGGTAAATGGCCCTTTCTATTACCTTGCGGGGATAGACCACGGCCTGACTGATGGTGCCTTCCTGGATTATTTCATCGGCCAGCACCTTGTTTTTGGTGTTGAGAAACAGGCAGCGAAAATACTCGTTTTTGAGACCGGCCATGGCCGACCGGCAATAATCGATAAGCGCCCGGGGCGAAGAGATGGTCTCCTTCCTCAGGACTTCTTCTTTTAGGTAAAGATCCGAGCAGTCCCGGACCAGTTTGATTAGTGCGGCGGTGTGTTTACCGAGCCCTTGGATGGCCTGAAGCTCCTCCGGTGTGGCGCTGAGTACGCCCCGAAAGGATTTAAATTCTTTTAGCAGTTTCTTGGCCAGAGGTTTGACATCGCGGCGGGCAAGGGCATAGGTCAGGAGGAGTTCCAGCACCTCATAGACCTGAAGCCCGGCTACGCCATTCTTAAGATAGCGTTCCTTCAGTCGCCGGCGATGACCAATAACGTCTTCTTTGGTATTATCCACAATGGGAAATATCGGCGGAGGTGAGAAAAAGTTAAATGGCGCGGCGAATCCAGAATATTATTTTGGCATCGGATTCGCTGCCAAAAATGAGAAAAGGCCCCGTTGCGCTTGGAAAGTGCTCCTACATTTTGAGGGCGTTTCCACCTAGCTGCATGCGACGTGCAGGCCCGTAGGAGCAGCATCTTGCTGCGATTCTTCGCGGCTGGAGAGCTATTACCGGAGATAGTGATTTCTGAAACGACCTCCTCACGGAAGGAAACCGGTAATAGGAAGAAGAGACAGCGGATTTCTGCTTATAGAAAACATTTGACAATTCCGATGCATACAGCAAAGATATGAGAGCCGTAACAGAGATCGGCAACATATTTGTCAGGGGGAGATTCCGGCACTTCAGCCATTTGTAGCTGTGCCACGCACGGGGTGGGAAGAAGTGGAATATTCGAAACATCTTGGATAATCCCAAGATCTGGAGGGTCAAATGAGGGTAAAATAAAACAAACAAAACACAAACATAGAAAATCCAAACAATCCTTTTTAAAGGAGACGCACCATGTCTAAAAAGTTTACCGCAATAATTACCAAGGAAGAGAAGTGGTATGTTGCTCATTGTGTGGAATTGGGTGTTGTAAGTCAGGGTAAGACGATTGAGGAGGCCCAGTCAAACCTTAAGGAAGCAGTAGAACTCTATCTTGAGAGTTTTGGAAGCGAAGACCTGCCGGAAAGTACGGGTGAAGTAGTTCTCTATCCTTTCGAGGTTGCTGCCAATGCCTAAACTTCCCATTATTTCTGGCAAGGAAATGGTTCGTGCTCTTGAAAAGTATGGATTTCATGTGGTGCGCCGGAAGGGTAGCCATATAAGTCTGCAGAAAGAGGCTTATAAGACTGTTGTGCCTCTCCATGATGAACTTGCCAAAGGAACAATCCTTGGCATTTTGAAACAATGTGGCCTTCGAAAGGAAGACCTTTTAGGTCTCATCAAAAAACAGCGCGGGTAGTATTATGGCACACGAAAGAACAGCTACTTTTCAAAGGTTATGGAACTACTGCAAGGTGCTCTGAAATGACGGGGTGAGCAATGGAGAATATCAGCGGGCGGAGAGAAAAGGCTAGTGCTGTGTACCAAGTAATGGGATAACAGGGTCATAGGAGAATATGAGGGCCGTAACAGAGATCGGCAACATATTTGTCAGGGGGGAGATTCCGGCATTCAGGCAGCCCGCCTTGGCGGGCCGAGGACGGAAGTAGAATATCCGAAACAGGTGTTGATATTCTCCACTAAATAGGATTATGTCCGTGGAGCCAAACCGCTCATTGCAGGTATGTAGAAAGAACAAAGAAAAGAGCTATCATTCAAAAAGTTATTAAAATTAAATCAGTTATGTTTGAGGAATCAATAATTCACAAAATAATCGACGCTTGGTCGGATGATCAGACTCATCCTCATAGGGGTAGAAAGCAAAAACCACTTCCTCATCTTCAAGATATACGCATTATCGTAGAGAAAAGTTTTTTGGCGAGCTTAAAACGTGAAGAAGATAGGCCAATAACTTTTAGCATTACGCTTTTATATAAGAACTCTATTATGGAAGAACAATCTTTTGGCCGGAAACAACTTATTATGCCATTTGAGGAAAGTCTTCCATTTAAAGAGGACTCTATCGCAAAAATTGCGCCTGCATTTGATCTTGTAAATTCTTCTTTAATTGTTGCTCCAAAAGACGAAACGCGAATTGAATATGAAATCTGGGGTGTAATGTTCTATAGACCCCACCGTAGCAGATTTACCGAAAACTCGTTTGCCTTTACAGATTTTGATTATTTTCGTCCAGATGTTATAACAGTGACAGCTACTTCCCCGGGATCACTTTTGATTTCTCGTGAAGATTCAATAATCGGTCGGTTCATAAATGGGAGCTTTGAACGTTCAACACCAAGTCCTATTGGGTATGCTTTGGTACCATATCTTTTAGATGCGATTAAAAGCCACGAGGGATTCAGAAAATTTCAAAATAAATACTGGCTATTTTATCGTGAAGCGCTCCTTTATTTATTATTTCAAGCGGCTAAACGTGGTCATGGAGGAACGATAGTCTTATTGCCGAGCAATAAAATTGAACAATATGAAAATGTTATCGTATCAAAATACGTTTTAAAAGAAAGCTTCAAATTAAATGAACTGATAGTAAAAGTGTTAAGCCTACATAGTGGGGATATTGCCGCAAGATCTGGATTAAATAAAATATTTGCTGAAAGACTAGACTTTTTAGCTCAGTCGTCATGTATTGATGGCGCACTAATAATAACCGCAGATTTAGATATCCTATCATTTGGTTCTACACTTGACGCTCCAAAGTGGGGCGGTAGCATTATAAAAGGACCTGATGGGCTTGGATCAAATGGATTCGAAACAGGAGGAGAAGCTATCGATGTTTCTAAGCTTGGGACTAAACACAATTCAGCAATAAATTTTGCCGGTGCGTGTCCGGATAGTATTGTCTTTGTCATATCCCAAGATGGACCTATCAGGTTAATTCTTCGGAAAAATGAAGAAAAAATAATTTTATACTGGCCCGATTGTCTTACCTCTATGTTCGTAGAAATATAGAGGGTGAGATGAATAATTAGGGAAAGTCATAAAGAAAGGAGAATGTCCTCATTACTTAGAAGGAGACATAAAATTTATAAGTTATTTTGTCATCGCCCACAAAGCAGTAGGACGGCGACTATTTAAAAGGACTTGCCCGCAACGGCAGATAACAGCGGGTTGGCGTTTACACCCTTCGGAAAATTGAGGTAATAAATGAATACCGCAAAAAAGTACTTTCAAAAACAGCTTTCTGTTCCTGAATTTAAACAGTCCTATATGGAAGAGAAAGTTAAACTGGACATCGAATATCAATTAGAAGAATTGAAGAAAGATATTCAGTCCTGTAAACCCAGTGAAGAAATTATTAAGAAAATTGATCGTATCGAGAAGTATGTTTTGTCTGCCTGAATTGCAAAGGCACTTTTGTTTTTAAAGACTGCCCGCGCCGGACAGATAACAACAGGTTCGCGCAAAGGGCCTGACGGCAAACAAACAGTCTTCATATTGGATTCCTTGACCGTGGCCTGTTTGTTTCGCAAAGCCATCCCGATAGGCAAGACATCGCTCGGCCGGCTTCGGGATGCTTCCCGGGAGGGAAGGGAGTAATAATCGAAAAATCAGGCAGTAGGAGGGTTAGTGAAAATCCCTGCCGGTTTTGCCTATCGGGCTGGCGGGTTGGTGGCAGTTCAGCCGCTCCAATCAACCGTTACAGGCTTCAAAAAGGGAAGTACGTGTTGCTCGCGACATCGCCTATCTCACGGTTTAGCGGCTTCGCTGAAATGCCCCTTCGGGGCATATCGCCAACCCGCCAGCCCGTTAGGCGACATGTTTCTTTAGAACATATTTAAAAGAGTGGTATTATAAAATGAGATGGTTTAAGGACTTATATGATAGGAACGTGCGCCTTACTGATGAGCGTCTTGAACACTTTGAGAATGACCATCCGGAAATGGCTGGTCAAATTGACAAGGTTGCAGAAACGTTATCACATCCGGAGATTGTTGTCAGATCGAAGACAGATTCAGAAGCGGAACTCTTTTATCGCCATTACCTGATGACTCCTGCTGATGAGAAATATCTGTGTGTTATCGTGAAGGTAAGAGTTGATGATGTTTTTATATTGACGGCGTATTTTACGGACACTATCAAAAAAGGAGATGTGTTATGGGAGAAGCAATAAAAGTTTGGTATGACAAAGAAGGGGATTATCTTGAAGTTCTCTTTGAACGAAAGACGGGCTATTTCAAAGAAACAGAAAATGACGCAGTGATGGAAAAAGTAGATAATGAAGGGAATGTCATTGGATTTTCCATATTGAAAGTCAGTACGCTGAAAGAGCAAACACCTCTCTCAATCGAACTGAAGAAACACGTCGCCTAACACAGTGCAAAAACGGCAGATAAAAGAGTGCTTGAGGTTAACATCCAAAGGCTTCGCCCTTCTCAGGCACTCAAAACGGCAGGCGACATAGTAGATAATAAAAAAGATGGCTTCTAAGGATAAAATAGTTTAGAAATATGTGTTAAGACCCATAGGGAGTGGGCATACCGGATGTGTACAGTTAGACTGGAGGAAAGCGTATGAAGGTAGAAGAGGTAATGAACAAAAAGATAGAGTACATAGAACCCGAGTCCACGGTGTACGATGCCATAGAAAAGATGGTTGATAAAAGGATCCGGTCTTTACTGGTAAATCCCAAGGATGAGCAGGATGTTTATGGATTAATTACGGTAAGAGATATTGTGTTTAAGATCATAAATAAGAATCTTAACCCAAGGAAAATAAAGGTCGGAGAAATTACTTCCAAGCCATTGGTATGTGTTACCAAAGACATGCCCATCGAACATGTCATGGCCTTGATGGAAAAGTTCAATATTGCCAGGGTCATTGTGTGTGAAGAAGGCAAAGTCCGCGGGGTTGTATCTTTATTTGATGTCATGGCTGGTTCGCTGATAGAGAAAGCAATAGAGGGGCATAGTGCTTAAAGAACTGTTTCTGGGCGGCAAGAAGGAACTGGAAGTCGTAGATAAGATGAAGAAACACATGGGGTTTCTTTGTTCAGCCTGTACGACCCTTAAGACCGCGATAGAGAACCGGGATAAGGAGTTAATATCGAGTGTCTCCGATTTGGAAAGAGAGGGAGATATAGTCCGGAGGGAGATATTTTCAAATATCTATGAAGGGGCCTTTTTACCGTTTCTACGGCCTAATATATGCAGATTCGTGGAGATAGTAGATAATGCCTTGGACGTAACGAAAGATGCGGCTATTGAATACACGGATTTAGAGTTAGATGAAGAAACAAAGGATGACTGTGCCAGAATTGCGGACATCAGTGCGAAGATGTGCGAGATGCTTTTAGCGGCCATTGAGACATTATCCGGACGTGCTGACTTGAGGGAAAAAAGCCTGGCTATTAGAATTTATGAAAAGAAGGTTGATGAGATAGAATTTGACCTGCTCAAAAGGCTCCGGACAAAAGAGATTAAAAACTTCTGGGAGGGCAAAGCACTCTCTGATTTTATACATGACCTTACCAGTACAAGCGATTTAATCGAAGACGCCAGCGATTATCTGCAGATAATAAATATAAGCCTACGATGATCTCACCTATTGAATGCAACCGATTCCGCTTATAGCCAGCCTTCTCATAGCTCTTAGTGTCGGTTCCAACGACACCTCCAATGCCCTGGGAATATGTATAGGATGCAGGATAATATCCTTTAGAAGGGCTGTAATCCTGTTCGGGGTATTCGTTCTGGTTGGAATACTGTTGCAAGGCCGAAAGGTGATGAAGACTGTTGGGAAAGATATCGTAGAAATGGATTTGCGTATTTTGGGGATATCTTTGCTTGTATCCGCCATTTTGATCATTATTTCCAACTGGAAGAGGCTGCCGGTTTCCACCCATCAGGTAATAATCGGAAGCTTAACCGGCTCTGGAACCGCCCTGGGGGCAGACGTGAACTACGGATCACTTTTTGAGATTCTTCTTTCGTGGGCCATATCTCCCCTGGCGGCCTTTTTTGCGTCATTGATAATATACCGGGCAATGGAAAAGACCCTCTCCAAACTACCCTTCCTGCAAATTGAAAGGATTATCAGGGTGCTCTTGCTCGCAAGCGGGATTATCATAGCCTACACTACCGGAGCTAATGAACTTGCTACCATCCTGGGACCGATCATTCATACCGGTTTGATCGATGAGACATGGGCATTTTTAGGAGGCGCTTTTTTAGTGTTCCTTGGCGCCGTACTTTTAAGCAACCGGATAATAGAGACTATCGGAAGTGGGATAACGGCACTAGACCCTTATTCAGGATTTGCCGCGCAGTTTGGCGCCGGGTGTTGCGTTTTTCTTTTTACTTCCCTGGGCATGCCGATTTCAACAACCTATTGCATTATTGGTGGAATTACCGGCATCGGGATGCTAAAAGGAACCGGCACTGTAAGTGTTAATCTACTAAAAAAGATAGCTTTAAGCTGGATTCTGGCGCCTGCTCTAGCCTTTTTAACTTGTTTCACAATCATTAGAACTCTGATCTGATCCCTTCTTTAAAATTCTTGACATGCTTGTGAGAACCATAATAGAGTCCTGAACATAAGCTGCAAAGGTTAAGGCTCAAAGCTGAAAGCCCAATTTTGATATTTAGTCCTTTGGTTTTGATTTGAACTTTGACATGCATAGCGAGCGCATTCCCCGCTGCTTGCAACGGGGTTAGCGAGCGAATACGATGCATTTTACCTTGGATACGGAGATTCCCCGCAGCAAGCTGCGGGGAGCTTCAATTTTGGAATTAGAAATCAACTGAGCAGGACGTTATGTTAGAACACTTTTTCAGCCCCCGTTCCGTAGCTGTAGTCGGCGCTTCACGTCAGCCGGGCAAGGTCGGGTATGACGTCTTAAAAAACATGATGAGCTATGGGTATCAGGGGCAGATTTATCCCGTTAATCCCGCTGCCACGGAGATACTGGGCACTAAAGCCTACCCGAACTTGGCCTCCGTACCCGGCCCGGTTGACCTGGCCGTAATTTGCGTGCCTGCGCCGCATGTAATTCAGATAGTCGAGGAATGCGCGGCCCAAAAAATCGACTCGATAGTGGTTATAACGGCGGGATTCAAGGAGGTCGGGCCGGAAGGGGCCCGGCTGGAGCGCGAATTAAAGGATGCCATCAATAGATACGGCATACGTATGGTCGGCCCCAATTGTGTCGGCCTGATCGATACAGCCTCCGGGGTTAACGCCTCTTTTGCGGCAGGCATGCCGCTTAAAGGCAACATCGGCTTTTTTTCCCAATCCGGGGCCTTGTGTGTGGCTATCCTGGACTGGTCTCTGGCCGAAGACATCGGCTTTTCCAAGTTCGTCAGCCTGGGAAATAAGACGGATATCTCCGAGATCGAGATGCTGATGGCCCTGTCGGAAGACCCGGAGACCAAGGTTGTCCTGGGGTATCTGGAGGGCATAACTGACGGCCTGGCCTTTATGGACGTGGCCAGGGCGATCTCCAAAAGGAAGCCGGTTATTCTCATCAAATCAGGCACCACGGCCTCCGGCGCCAAGGCAGCGTCCTCGCATACCGGCGCGCTGGCCGGCTCGGATGCGGCGTTTCAGGCCGCCTTTCGCCAGAGCGGCGTCATTCGCGCCCATTCCATCAACGATCTTTTCAATTATGCCATGGCCTTTGCCTACCAGCCTTTGCCTAAAGGCCCCAATATAGCCATTATCACCAACTCCGGCGGGCCGGGTATAATAGCCGCGGATGCCTGTGACCGTTCCAATCTCATACTGGCCTCCTTAAACAAGGAGACCATAGATAAGCTCCGAAAAATACTGCCGCCTATCGCCTCCTTTTATAACCCGGTGGATATTATCGGCGATGCGGGAGCGGAGCGTTACCGTGATACCCTGGCCATCATACAGGCAGACGATCAGGTGCACGCCATCCTGATCTTGCTGACACCCACGGCTATGGTTGATGTGGCTGAGACGGCCAAGGCTGTTGCCGGACTTGCGAAACAATCGCCGAAACCGGTCTTTGCTTCCTTTCTGGGGAAGAAACGTGTAGAAGAAGGGATAAAAATATTATTACGGGAGGGCATCCCGCATTATAATTATCCTGAAGATGCCATAGCCGCTATGGATAGTATGTACCGCCAGCGTTTATGGGTGGATGAGCCCCCACGCACGCATCTTTGTTACCGGGCGGATCGGGACAAGGTATGGCAGATATTTGACCGGGTGCGCGATGAAAACCGTAATCAACTTATAGAAGCTGAGGCGCGGGAAGTTCTTCAGGCCTATGGTTTTAAGGTTCCGGCCAATATCCTGGCCCGTACCTCAAGGGAGGCGGTGGCTGCTGCCGATAGTATCGGGTATCCCGTAGTTATGAAGATTGCCGCACACCAGATTATTCACAAGAGTGACATAGGCGGCGTTATTCTTGGCATTAATACGGCAAAAGAGGTAGAGAGGGCGTTTTTTGAGATTACCTCACGGGCACGGGCCAGGGCTCCTCAGGCCCCTATCCTCGGGGTGATGGTACAGGAGATGATTATAGGGGGTAGAGAGGTCATCCTGGGTCTGAGTAAGGATCCGCAGTTCGGGACGTTGATTATGTTCGGCTTAGGTGGTGTTTATGTAGAAGTACTTAAGGATGTGTCTTTCCGTGTGGCGCCTTTAGCCAGGGAAGATGCCCATGAGATGGTGAGGGAGATAAGGTCTTTTCCCCTTTTACGCGGGGTGCGGGGAGAACAATCTGCAGATATTGAGGCCGTTGAGGAAGCCCTGCTTATAATGTCTCAACTGGCCCAGGATTTTCCGGAAATTGTGGAAGCCGACGTAAATCCCCTGCTGGCCAAATCCAGGGGCGAAGGGGTTATAGCGGTTGATGCCAGGTTTACCATAAGGGGGGCCTAAGTATGGTTACATTATATGTAAGTTCTACGGCCGGTTATTCCGGCAAGAGTATGGTTACCATGGGTATTGGCGCCCAATTGCAGAAGGACGGTTTTAGTGTCGGCTACCAGAAGCCTGTGGGGATACTGCCGGCAGAGGTTGAAAACATCCTCACGGACAAAGATGCGTGGTTTATATATCGTTTTTTAAAACTTTCCGATCCCCTGGAGCTCGTCTGTCCGGTGGTCATCACTCAGGATGTCTTGATAGACGCCCTGCGTGAGGATATGAAAGGCCTGGATCGCAAGATCGTCAAGGCCTTTAAGTCCCTGGCCATAAACAAGGAGGTTATGATAGTGGGCGGCTCGGGCAGCTTTCATACCGGTAGTTACATGGGCATACCGGCAACTAAATTAGTAAGGAGGCTTGAGGCGAAAATTGTCCTCATCGACCGGTATCGGGGGGATTTCTATGTCGACAGCATACTGGATGCCCAGGATAATTTCAAGGAACACCTCGCCGGTGTCATTTTGAATAATATAACGTCTGAATATATGAGCGATGTACAGGAATTAATAGTACCTTATCTGGAGAAAAAAGGGATAAGTGTCCTGGGGGTAGTGCCTTATGATCCTCTGATGGCCTCGGTCAAGGTGGAATATATAGCGGAGCAGCTTGGCGGGAAAGTCATCTGCTGTCATCATCGCCTGGATAATCTGGTAGAACAGTTTCTGATCGGAGGCATGCAGGTTAACATGTTTTTGGAATATTTCAGAAAGTCTAAGAATGTGGGGGTCATTGTGGGAGGGGATCGGTCGGATATTCAACTGGCTTCCATAGAAGGCGGGGCCAGATGTATTTTGTTGACCGGCAACTTATATCCTAATGACATAATTATCGGGCGGGCTGAGGAAAAGGGAATTCCCATCGTTGTCCTGTCCGGCGACACCTATACTATTGCCAAGAGTATGGAGAAGCTCTCTTTTCGTATAAGGCTGCGTGAGACGGAAAAGGTGGAAAGAGGCGTCCATCTTATTAAGGAATATGTCGATTTTGACCGCCTGTATGCCAAACTTGGTCTAAAGAAAAAATAAACTAAGCATTCAGCTATCAGCCATCAGTAATTAGCTGAAAGCTGAGTGCTGATAGCTGAATGCTTATAAATAAACGAGGTTATGTGGATAATGTCCAAAGAAATAACATTGATGGATGAGGAAGAGATTAACCGTGTTTTGGCCAGAATGGCTCACCAGATCCTGGAGAGGAACAAGGGGGTAGAGGGGCTGGCCCTCGTAGGCATTCGAACCGGTGGTGTTTTTCTGGCCCAGCGTCTGAAGGGAAAAATTATGCATACGGAACAGGCGGATGTGCCTATGGGCATACTGGACATAACCCTTTATCGTGATGACTGGAGCATGATTGGTCGCCAGCCATTAGTTCATAAAACAGAGATAGGTTTCCCTGTCGAGGATCAGAAGATTATCTTAGTGGATGATGTTCTTTTTACCGGGCGCACGGTTAGGGCGGCGCTGGATGCCCTTATGGATTTTGGGCGTCCCAAGGGAGTGGAATTGGCGGTACTTGTGGATCGCGGCCATCGGGAGTTACCCATCGAGCCTCAATATGTGGGCAAAAAAATCAATACCGCCTGTTCCGAGCGGGTAAACGTCTTTTTAAAAGAGTCGGGCGGGGAAGATAAGGTTATCCTGGAGACAGGGACAGGGTTTGAGAAAAGGTGAACAACATCTGGAATTAATTCAAGAATTCTTGACACAGACAAGCTGGTTGCATATATAAGAGCAGTGTTTCCATATTAGAGTTCAGGATCTTATAGCAGGGGAAAGGTCTAATAGGTGGCGATATGAGCCTGGCAATTATTGAGAAAGAAGGACTGCATTTGTTTGTGGCGGAGCTTTTGCGCCAGAAGAATACCGTGGTCGGCGTAAAGGACCAGTCGGCAGTTTCTTCCATACCCGGGGATAGCGGCTTTTACACTTATGCTCCGATTAATTCACCGGGGGAGATGACCCTTTCTTTTGATGTTACGCTTATCCCTCCCAAGAAATACCTCTTACCGGCCTATGAGCAGCTTTTGACCTTTAACCTGTCGCCGGGATCAATCAAGGCGGATGCACCGAAAGAAGAGTTGATTATTTTTGGCGTACACCCGTATGACATTATAGCCATAAACCAGATGGATAAGGTGTTTTCCGCTATTCCTCAGGATAACCACTACCTTGAACGTCGTAAGCGGACTACGATTATCGGCATCGATCCGGTCAAGGTAGCGCCCAGGGCCTTCTGGAGCAGCATGGGGGCTGACACTGTGGCGGGTGGTTTCGATTTGATGTTGACGGATATCGGGCAGTGTTATGTAGTGGATGTGGGCAGCAAGAAAGGGGCTTCGCTTCTCAAGACGGCCCCCCGCACCAGGGAAGCTGCGCCGGCTGAGGTGAAAGAAAGGGACAAGGTACGGGCGGAGGCGAGAAAACGCTGTGATGCCAACCGGTTGAGTTTTTCTTATCTTGAACTCCCATCCCTTTTAGATGGCAATGAGGAACACGTTATCTGGGAGGAAAAGTCCCATCTTTGTTTTAGTTGCGGGACCTGTAACTTAGTATGTCCAACCTGCTACTGTTTTGATGTCCGGGACGATGTCTCCATAGACCTTAAAAAAGGCAGCCGCTATCGTACCTGGGATGGGTGTCTTTTGAGCGACTTTGCCCGGGTAGCGGGCGGCGGTAATTTTCGCGGCCATCGGGCTGACCGCTACCGCCACCGTTTTTATCGTAAGGGGCAGTTCATATACAGGCGTTTTGGCGATATTGCCTGCGTGGGGTGTGGACGTTGTTCCGCACAGTGCCCGTCTGATATAGCCGATCCCGTAACGGTCTTTAATCGTTTGAAGGAGGGTATCTAATCATGGGCTCACCATCTCCCTACCTGCCCGGTCTCGCCACTATTATGAAGATCGAAGAGCAGACGGCTATGGAAAAGCTGTTTATGGTTCGTCCTAATGATGGAAAGCCTCTGGGGCATAAGCCGGGACAGTTTGTCGAGGTTTCTGTATTTGGTGTGGGTGAATGTCCTATTTCGGTCTCTTCGGCGCCCAACAAAAAAACAGATTTTGAGATATGTGTGCGCCGGGCCGGCAATGTTACCAACGCCTTGCATAACCTGAAAGCGGGAGATGTTATCGGCATACGCGGCCCTTATGGTACGCACTTCCCGTTTGAGGATCTCAAAGGTAAAGACCTTCTGTTTGTGGCCGGGGGGCTGGGAATCGTGCCTTTGCGGTCTTTTATCAACTATGCCCTGGAAAGGCGAAGGGATTACGGCAGAATAATTATACTCTTCGGGGCGCGAACACCGGCCGACCGTCTTTTCAAGGCAGAGATTGCTTCCCTGGCAAGGCGTCCGGACCTTGAATACCTGGAGACCGTGGATGTAGGCGATGCCTCCTGGAAGGGCAATGTGGGGGTCATTACCACCCTTTTCCCGAAATTTACCATTGATCCTAAAAAGACGTATGCCATTATGGTCGGGCCGCCGGTGATGTATCGTTTTGCCATAGCCGCGGCCAGGGCCAAGGGCCTGGCCGATGATCATATCATCGTTTCCCTTGAGAGGAAGATGAAATGTGGGTTAGGCAAGTGCGGCCACTGTCAGATGGGTCCGGTTTATGTCTGTCAGGAGGGGCCGGTGTTTAATTTTGCGGCGATAAAGAATCTGGAGGAGGCCTTGTCATGAGCAAGCCAAGGGTGGCCATCTTTGATTTTGCCGGCTGCGAGGGCGATCAGTTGCAGATCGTCAACCTGGAAGAGGCTGTGCTGGATGTCCTGGGACAGGTGGAGATAGTCACCTGGCGTGAGGCCATGAAGGAGCAGAGCGACCATTATGACATTGCCCTGGTAGAAGGTTCTATCACCCGAAAGAGTGACGAAGAACGGATAAAAGCCATCCGGGGAAAGGCCGGAATACTGGTGGCCATAGGGGCTTGTGCTACTATCGGCGGGATTAATTGCATGAAGAATTTTCAAGATGAAAAATTCGTGCGGCGCTATGTCTATGGCGATAAGGCCCATTGGTATAATACTTATGCGGCCCGGCCGGTTTCAGCAGTAGTTTCGGTAGATGCCAATGTCCACGGTTGCCCGATAAACCGTGAGGAGTTTGTCCAGGTACTCAAGGCCCTGTTGCAGGGCAAGAAGCCTTTTATCCCCAATTATCCGATGTGTGTGGATTGTAAGAAGGCGGGAAATGTCTGTGTGCTTCTCAAGGGCCAGTTTTGTATGGGGCCGGTGACCAGGGCCGGCTGCGGGGCCTGTTGTATTACCGAGGGGGCCTATTGCTCGGGTTGCCGCGGCCTGGTAGATGACCCGAATATGGATGCCGCCCGCGCGCTGTTGGGGCGTTTTGGCATCTCCGCCGGTGAAGCACTCGGGCAAATAAGGCTTTACGATGGGTATCGGGAGGAGGCCAGATGAGCAAGTCTGCTAAACGGGAACTTCATATCCGGGTGGATCATTTAACGCGGGTGGAAGGGCATGGCAATATAGTAGTCAATGTCTCCAACGGCAAGATCGAGGATTGCCGCTGGGAGGTAGTGGAGGCCCCCCGGTTTTTCGAGGCCATGGTCAGAGGCCGGAAATGGTATGAGATGCACCACATTACCTGCCGCATCTGCGGAATATGTTCCATCGGGCATACCTTGGCCTCGCTCCAGGCCACGGAAGCGGCCTTGGGTATTGAGGTCTCGGAGCAGACAATGCTCCTTCGCAAACTGGCCCTCCATGCGGAAAACCTGCAGAGCCATATTCTCCATGTGGGCTATCTTGTTTTGCCGGACCTTATGGGGGTGGGTAGCGTTGTACCCCTGGCCGGATCGCATCCGGCTGAGTTGAAGACCGTTATTCGTATCCACCGGCTGTCCAACGTATTCAGCGACACGATTTGCGGACGCACCACGCATCCGCAACGACTGGTTCCGGGTGGATTTGTTAAGTATCCAAAGGTGGATGAGTTAAAGAAACTGCGTCAGGGGCTTACAGAGGCGCTTTCTGATCTGAAAGAAGTGGCCCGGTTAGTCTGTTTATTGGCGGAACGCTTTCCGGCATTTAGCCGGGAAACAGAGTTTATCGCCCTCAAGTCAGACCAGGAATATGCCATGTACCATGGCCAGGTAGGTTCAAGCGATGGGGGGACATGGGCGCCGGGCCAGTATAAAGAGGTAACTAACGAGTTTTGCGTTCCGCACTCCACGGCCAAATATACAAAACATAACCGCGATTCTTACATGGTGGGGGCCTTGGCCCGGTTCAATCTGAACTCCGACAGGCTTACCCCGGAAGCCAGGGCCGTGGCCGGGCTCTTTAAACTTAAGCCGGTTTGTTATAACAGCTTCATGAATAACGTGGCCCAGATCGTGGAGTGTGTACATTCTGTAGAGGATTCCATAAACATTATAGATAGAGTCCTCGGCCGGGGTCTGGCGCTGGAGGATATTCCACCTATCAAGGTGTGCGCCGGCCGCGGGGTGTCTGCCGTGGAAGTCCCACGCGGGATACTCTTCCATGATTACCAATACGATGACGCCGGGACATGTATCGGGGCCAATCTGATCATCCCAACCAACCAGAATCACAATAACATCTATCACGACCTGCAGGCCCTTTTACCTTCATTGCTGGGTAAGCCGGAGAAAGAGATAGAATTGGGGTTGGAGATGCTGGTCCGGGCCTATGACCCGTGTATTTCGTGTTCGGCACACTATCTTAAGGTGAAGTTTAAAAAATAGCTCTCAGCTTTCAGCAATCAGCGCTCAGCCACGAGCTTTCCAATTGCGGGTCCCATGTTATGGGTTAAAAACCTCCCACCTTGTAACGCACAACCCGAGATCTTTCCCCTGATCCCTGGATTCGGTATCCTGACGGCTGATAGCTGAAAGCTGACCGCTGATGGCTATATCATTCATACCGCAAGGCATCGATCGGGTTGAGGTGGGCGGCTTTGCGGGCCGGATAGAACCCAAAAAAGATCCCGACCATCGCAGAAAACGCGAAAGCCAGGAGCAAAGCCTGCCATGAAATGAGCACCGGCCAGTCCGACATGGCAGCCATGATCTCAGCTCCGGTCAATCCGAGGATGACACCGATTAACCCCCCGAGAAGACTCAGAACCAGGGATTCAATCAAGAACTGGGTCAGGATATCGCTTTCCTGTGCCCCCACCGCCATACGAATACCGATTTCCCTGGTGCGTTCAGTCACTGACACCAGCATGATATTCATGATACCGATACCACCGACTACGAGCGAAACCAGGGCGATAGACCCCAAAAGGAGCGACATAGTTTTGTATGCGGCCTGGGCTGCGGCCAGGATTTCAGAGAGATTGCGCACCGTGAAATCCCGGTCCGCGTCCTTTACGATCCGGTGTCGTTGGTCCAGCAGGTCCGTGATTTCTTTTTCGGTTTTGGCCATCACGTTCATATCCTTAGCCTGGACCATTATGACGCGGACTGTGCCCGGGATATGAGTCCCGAACAGTCTTTTCTGCGCGGTGGTGATGGGAACATAGATAGCATCGTCCTGGTCATCGCCGCGAGGGGACTGCCCCTTGACTGCGAGGACCCCAATGACCTGCATCGGCATCTTTTTGATCCGTACTATCTCGCCTATGGGATCGGCGCCACCGAAAAGATTGTTCACCACGGTCTGTCCAAGAAGAGCCACCTTTGCCGCTGCTTTTGTCTCTTGCTCCGTAAAAAAGCGGCCTGCTGTCAACGTCCAATCCCTGATTGCGAACATTGAAAGTGTCGTCCCGGTGACTCCTGTACTCCAGTTCTGGTTGCCGTAAACGGTCTGGGCTACTCCACCCCAAACAGGCGCTACCCGGGCTACGCTCGGACAGTTATGGACGATTGCCTCTGAGTCGGCCAGGGTCAAGGTGGAAACCGTGCCGGCCCCCATACGCACGCCGCCGGCCGTTGTAGTCCCCGGAATGACGATGAGCAAATTAGACCCTACGCTTTCAATCTGAGCAGTAATTTTGGCGCTGGCGCCGGAACCGATGGCCACCATTACCACGACTGCGGCCACGCCGATGATGATGCCAAGCATGGTGAGCAGCGACCGCATTTTGTTGGCCTTGAGGGCATTCAAGGCAATTCTCAGACTGGTTGAGATAAACATATTTTGGGTTACGAGTTAACTCCCTATTCTGGGTTCATTTGGTCTGTCTTCTATAATCCGTCCATCTCTGAATACTATATGCCTCCGCGTAAAGGCAGCGATGTCCGGTTCATGAGTTACTATAATAACTGTGATCCCCTGTTCACTGTTCAGCTGCCGGAAGACCCCCATTATTTCAACACTGGTCCGGGTATCAAGATTTCCCGTAGGCTCATCGGCCATGATAATGGAAGGGTTATTGACGAGGGCCCGGGCGATTGCTACCCGCTGCTGCTGGCCGCCGGACAACTGGTTGGAATGGTGGTGTTCGTGCCCGGAAAGACCTACGATTTCCAGGGCCTCAAGAGATTTCATGCGGCGTTCCTTTGCCGGAATGTTGCTGTAGATAAGAGGGAGTTCTACGTTTTCCAGTGCAGAGGTGCGACGCAGAAGGTTAAACCCCTGGAAGACAAAACCTATCCGGCGATTGCGAATGGTAGCCAGCTGTTTCGTGGAAAGGTTGCTGACGTCTTCCCCTTCCAGCAGGTATTGACCGCTTGTGGGCCGATCCAGGCACCCTAGGATATTCATGAAGGTTGATTTACCGGATCCAGAGTGCCCCATGATGGCCGTGAACTCTGCAGCGTCGATGGAAAGGCTGACATTGTCCAACGCCTTAACGGCTATATCGCCTAAGCGATATATCTTGGTCAGGTTTCGGGTATCGATCAGCGCCGTCATACGTCTTCTTAGAAGGGCCTGAACTGCGGAGACTTGTTCGCTTCAGACTTTTTTCCCGTAGAAAGCGTTTCTGTTGCCAGGAGGTCTCCTTCCGCAATGTTGCCCTTGAGGAGTTCTGCGTGTTGACTGTTTGCGATCCCAAGTTTGACGGCTACGGGCTCAAGACGGTTATCAGGATGTACCTTCCATACGAGAGGGCCTTTGGGAGTTTCCTGCACGCTTTTCTTGCGTTCTCCTTCTGCCGGCGTGAACCGCAGCGCCGCAGTGGGGATTTTGATGACGTTTGATCGCTCGTCAATCAGGATGGAAACATTGGCGGTCATTCCCGGTCTCAGCTTAAGAGAAGGGTTGTCCACGCTGACTATGACATCATAGGTCACTACGTTCTGCACCACTTGAGCCGCATTGCGTACCTGTAGCACCTTTCCCGCGAAGGTCTCGCCCGGATAAGCGTCAACGGTGAACGCCGCTCTTTGCCCAGGCTTCGTGACGCCGATATCGGCTTCATCGACGCTTGTATCCACCTGCATCTTGGTCAAATCCTTAGCAATGGTAAAGAGTACCGGCGCTTGAAAACTGGCAGCGACCGTTTGTCCCGCATCCACATTTCGAGACACCACGATGCCGTTTACGGGTGAGCGTATCGTCGTGTACCGCAAATTTGATTCCGCCAGGTTAAGGGCGGCCCTGGCCTGCGAAACGGCAGCTTCAGCGGCGTGAAAGGAGGCCGCGGCTGATTGGTAAGTGGTTTCAGCCGTGTCCACATCGCTCTGGGCAATCAGGTCATTTTTTATTAATTCGCGATAACGCTCGAATGTTCTCTTGGCATCGGTAACCTGTGCCTGTTTCTGCTCCAGATTGGCGAGGGCGCTCTTATGGTTTGCCCGGGCCTTCTCCACCTCGGCTTGAAAAACGGCGGGATCGATCTGGGCAATAATCTGGCCTTTTTCTACTCGAGAGTTGAAGTCAACGTAGATTTTTTCGATAGTGCCGGAGACCTGGCTTCCAACCGACACCAGAACAACCGGATTCACTGTTCCGCTGGCCAGGACGGTGGAGGCGATAGTCCCCCGTTTTACTTTTACTGTCTTGTATTCAACCTTATCTTTTTCGCCCTTCAAGGCATAAAAAATGCCCCCGATGGCTATAAGGAGGATTAGCAGGGCTATATAAAATCGCTTTTTTTTCATCTGAAAATCCCCCTGTGTCCCCCTTTTCCAAAGGGGGAATTGATAAGCCGCCATCTTTTTCCAAAGGGGAACTTAACATATCCCCCCTTTAATAAAGGGGGGTACGGGGGGATTATTCCCGTTGTCCTTTGTGTCGCTATGCGGCATGTCTGTTTCATAACTTTTCCACTTTCAAAAAGTTAAGCGTCCGGCCATCGTCTGCCGGTTTTTTAATTCGTGGTCTTAAGTGGCTGAACGCTGATCGCTGGCTGTCGAAGATTCGCCGGTATTGTGGCGAACTGACCGCTAAAAGTCAATCTCCCCACCGCCTTTAAGAGCGTTGCCACGGATACCTTGTGGTCATAAAGCGCCTGGATATGATCGACATTTGCTTTTGTATATAGTATCTGGGCGTCCATAAACTCAATGGCTGATCCAAGCCCTGCTTTATAGCGGCCTTCAGCCAGATCCAGATTTTCCCGGGCCTGAATCACATTGTTCTCCGTAGTCTGTATTAATTCTTCAGCCTCTTTTGTGGCCCAAAAGGCCTGTTCAAC
Organism: Desulfovibrionales bacterium; assembly: GCA_028715605.1. Classification (NCBI taxonomy): domain Bacteria; kingdom Pseudomonadati; phylum Thermodesulfobacteriota; class Desulfovibrionia; order Desulfovibrionales; species Desulfovibrionales bacterium. Next base: position 85,815 of record JAQURM010000005.1, on the reverse strand, counting down.
TTCCAGGCATACATTTTGTTCAAGGACTTCTTTTTCTGCCTGTATCTTTTGGAGTTGGGCACGCGCTTCGGCTACCTTGCCTTTTGTAGCAAAACCGGAAAAAATAGGAAAGGTTATAGTAGCCCCCAGATTCCAGTTTTTGTCCTTAGGGTATTCATCTCCTTCGAGGTTGTAAGCGGCGTTACCGCTAAGGCTCGGATAATATTCTCCCAAGGCAGATTCTAAGGTTGCCTTCTGGGAATTATATTGAGCATCCAGGGCCAGGGTATCCGGGCGGCTTTTAAGGGCCTCCCCGGTGACGGCGGCAAGCTCTTCATGGAAAGGGACAAATTGCAGGTTATCTTCCACTGTGTAATCTACAGAAGTTCTGATCCCCATAGCATTATTCAGAGAGGCCTTGGCGACCTTAAGGGCGTTTTCAGCCTTGATTTTATCCAGATGGCTATTGGCCAGGTCAACCTCGGCCTTCGTGACATCGATTTTTGCCCTGGTGCCTACCCGGTAGAAGGCCTGGGCCTGTTTGAGATGTTCTTCCCGCTGGCGTATTGTTTCTTCGGCTACGGACAGCAACTTTCGTGACTTAAGCAGGTTATAGTAGGCCTGTTCAACGTTAAGAATGACCGCTTGTATAACATCCAGCGCCTCATATTCGCTCATAGTGAGATTTTGACGGCTGGCCTCTATCTTTCCACCCGTTCGGCCAAAATCATAAAATAGTTGCGTAAGGTTAACTCCCGACGAATAATTACTGGTAGTTCCGCCTGCCGACATAAAGCGACCGGAAAATTCCGTATGTACACGGTCATAGGCGGAGTTCAAGCTTATCTGCGGCAAATAATCGGCCTTGGATTGAGTTACCCGGGCCTGGCCGGCCTCAACCGAACTACGCGCCGCTTTTAGAGTGGGCTGGTTTTTAAAGGCGATTTCAATACATTGCGTTAAGGCTAAGACATCTCCTTCTTTAAAGGGAGAGTCTCCCGCGGCATACACAGTCAATGGTAGGCAAAACGCAAGAAAGATTACAGGCCAGAGAATAGTAAGGATTTTTTCCCGGAACATGGTCTGGAATGATACTAGGAATTAAGTCAATTGGCAAGGAGAAGAAAATTGATGTCGTATATTCGCCGGAGGAGAAAAAAGCCCTGCCAAGTACTTGGCAGGGCTTCCAGGTTTTTATTCCCGAACTTCTCTCCACGAGACTATGGAGATGTCATCGGAGGCGAACTTATCTTTCAGTGCCGTATCAAAGTAAAACTGGCCTGAATTTTTTATGTCCACGGTTTTACCCCAGAGTATGCCATATACCTCCGAACTGTTTTTCATGTCGATATCGGCATAAGGGGCATAGACTGTGCCCTTGAAAGCACTGCCGTGTTTAAAGTCTATCTTGTCTGTTGAATTGGAGTAGATGGTGAAGTCCGGCGGCACTCCGGTGATATTGACAGCCGATCCATTTTTGGCATCCAGGCCCCCGGTTAAATAGATATTGACCGCTCCGGCTGTCGCATCGATGTTCAGTGTTGCTCCATTGTTAAGGTTGATATCAGTTACGTAGTAGTCTGCGCCCCCTGATTTCCCATACAATGTCATAGTATCGCCGTTACCCAGATTGATGGTATTGCCGGTGATTCCACCCCAGACATTATCATTGCTGCCGCTGCTGACGGCCGTAAATGTAGCGGCAAGATCGCCGCCTATCGCCCCGAGCGGGTCAGGATCGACCCGGTCCACATCTACTCCTTCCACGCCGGTGACGGTAGGACCGGGACTACCCATCGGCGTATAAATCCCTTCGGTGCCCAGTCCGTCGTCTCCAAGCGCCACATCACCGTCAATAATCGTGCCATTATGGCCCGTGACCAGTTTGTTGGAACCGATGTCCGCTTCACCGGTAGAGTCGGCTGGCGTCGGATTCGGGGTCACACGGGAGTCGTAGCTGTAAGCAGCTCCGGAGTTTTTCATATCTATTTCGTCATCTCCGAATATGCCATAGTCGAGTAAAGTCTCACGCTCTACAACGACTTCGATGGTGCTGCTCGTATTATTTGCGGCGTGGCCCGTAGCCCGAAAGCTGTAGTTGCTGGTGGTCCCCACCTGTGTGAGGGTGGTGATCGGATCGAACGAGAAGCCGGATGGCGCCGTATAGCTCACGGCTACCGAACTTCCGGTAAGAGAAAGAGTTTCTGCGGCGAGGCCGTTTTCGATGTTCTTGATTGCGTATTGAATGCCGGCCTCGGCATCATAAAACGCCTGTTTACTTAACTTATAATTTCCGCCGATCTTGATATCCGTGCTACTTATCACGATAGCGGTGGTTCCCAGGATAGTAAGAACCATCAAAAAAAGGAGCGCTGTAATTAGTACGATTCCTCTTTCATCTCTACAAAAGGCTCCGATTAGCTTTACTGTGTGAGGTTTTCGTATCATAGCTATTTGCATTTTTATCCCCTCGCCGGAAAGGTTTTTCACCTAACCTCTTTCCAGGATAATATGGAGACATTATCGGAAAGGTATTTATCTTTTAATGCTGTGTCAAAGTAGAATTCCCCTGAGTTTTTTATGTCTGAAGTATTGGCCCAGATAAGGCCGTATACATCCGAACTGTTTTTCATCTCGACGGAGGCATATGGCGCATAAACTGTGCCTTTAAAGGTACCTCCATGCCTAAATACAATACTATCCGTCGAATTGGAGTAAATAGTGAAGTCAGGTGGTACTCCGGTGATATTGATAGCCGATCCGTTTTTGGCATCTACTCCTCCGGCTAGATAAATATTGACCGGTCCGGCTGTCGCATCGATGTTCAGCGTTGCTCCGTTGTTAAGGGTGATATCAGTTACGTAGTAGTCTGCGCCCCCTGCCTTTCCATGCAATGTCATAGTGTCGCCGGTGTTCAGATAGATGGTATTACCGGTTATTCCACCCCAGGCATTATCATTGCTGCCGCTGCCGACGGTTGAAAATGTTGATGCCAAGTCACCACCGACAGCACCTAACGGATCCGGGTCCACCCGATCAACATCCACGCCGGCAGTGCCGGTGATTATGGGAACGCCATTCGGAATATAAACCCCTTCGGTGCCAAATCCATCATCCCCCAGTGCCACATCACCATCAACGTAAGTACTCATGTATGTATTGACTGCGACATTAGAACCGACATCCCCCTCACCGGTGGAGTCAGATGGCTGTGGGTTTGTAATTGTATTTGAGTTATAACTATAAACGCAGCCGGAGGCCTTCAGATCGACCAAGTCGTCCCCAAAAACACCATAATTAAAGACCGGCTCCTGTTTTATGACCACTTCAATAGTAGCCTTAGTGCTATTTGCAGAGTGACCGGTAGCCCGGAAGCTATAGTTATTATTAGTTCCTACTCGCGTAAGGGTGGTGATCGGATCAAAAGAGAAGCCGGACGGCGCCGTATAATTCACGGCTACTGAGCTTCCGGTAAGAGAAAGTGTCTCTGCGGCCAAGCCATTTTCGATGTTCTTGATCGCATATTGGATGCCACCCTCGGCATCATAAAGCGCCTGTTTACTTAACTTATAATTGCCGCCGATCTTGATATCCGTGCTGCTTATCACGATAGCGGTGGTTCCCAAGATAGTAAGAACCATCAAAAAAAGAAGCGCTGTGATAAGGGCAATACCCGTTTCATTTTTTATTATCTTGATTTTTCGTTCTGGAGTCATATTTCTTACCTCCTTATCAAAAGCTATTCAGCCACTAAGACACCAAGGCACGAAGATTTTATAAAATAATTCCGCTAACCCGTAAATTTTGCAGTCTAATTTATATTCCCCTTTGTGTCTTGGTGACTTTGTGGCTCCATTCTTTCCTCATCAATAGGACAGGTTTCTTGGAGTTATCAGAGAAGTCAAAGTACAGGTCCTGTACCCGCCATTGGTAGTATAATCAGGGTCTGGATTGGCAGTCCTGGCAGTTATAGTGAGCTCTATCTGGCGAATATCGGCCAGTACGGCAGTAGTATTGCCGGCGCTATCATAATAGGCAAAGGTAAGCGCTTGGATATTCTCCGCAACGGGTTGATTGCCGCCGCCGGTATCACGTCCGATTTTTTGTATACCGCTGGAAGTATAAAGTGAGTAGGTGATATTTTCGTCTGTACCGGTTGTATTTCCATCTCCATCGAGATCTTGGGTAAAGTTAATAGAGCCGGATGTAGCCGTAACAATGCTCGCATTTGCCGAACCACTTGGATCACATCCTGCCGTTCTTATCTCACGGGTCATTATGTCCATAGCCGCCCGTGCGTTTTGCTGCATTTCAGCAACCTGTTCCTGGACGCTGTAGGACTTATTTTGCATGATAAATAGACTGGATACGGCACTCAGGACGATTCCACTTATGGCTATGGCGATCAATAATTCGATGAGCGAGAAACCGGGTACTCTCTTCTGATCTTTTTGATTTATATCGAACATCATCAGGGCCTCTTATTCTGCCAGGATAGTTTTCAGAGCGACCGAATGGGCATCTGCGTCCCAGGAAACCGTAACGGTCACTGTTTTCATGCCGGTAGCCGGGGAGGCCGTAGCTACGCTTGCAACTCTTTTGTAAGCACTGTAACCAGTGATACTGCCGTAGTTTTCATTGGTTGAAGATACACTGGCATAACCCTGCCCTTGAATATCTTCCAGTTTTTCCTGGGCCAGGGTCGTGGCCGTGGTCATTTCGTTACTGAAGGCATTACCGTTCATCACTGTTGGGGCCAAAGTTGCTAAGCCCAACAATCCTATGGCCAGTACCAGCATGGCAATGAGGACCTCGATCAATGTAAAACCTTTTTTATTCTGTAAGTTGCATACCATAGAAATATCCATATTCTTTCCTCAATTTATCCTCACCCGGCCGGCGCTGCTAATGGTAATACTATGCGACCCGCTGGTATTGCTCAGAGTTATAGTAGCTAGGTTGCTGGCCGTGCCGTTCGGTTGGAATATTGGGTCATTGTTTGAGTTAAAGGTGACATCGTAATAATCTGTCTGAATGTCTTTTGTCTGTGTCGCCTCACCGGTATCAGCCGTGCCATCGTTATCATCATCGTCCAATATCATGTAGCTATGGTTGTCTAAAAAGAATACCTTGAGTTCATTATTTTGACTGACAGCCTGCATCCTTGCGGCTACCAAATCTCCCAAAACCTGTCTGGCCGCTCCGTTCAACCGATATTTCGGCATCTGTGCAATAATGCTGGGGACGGCTATGGCTGCCAGGATGGCCATCAAAGCCACCACTATCATCAATTCCGTCAGGGTAAAACCACGGTGATTCCCTGCCAGGTTCATTCTGTGCTTCCTCTTGGGCACTTTAATCCTCCTGAATATACCTGTTGGCAAGAAGCGTGCCTATTATTTCTTATCGGCGCGGCATGGTATAACTTAAAGAAATTGTTGAAAAAACAGCAGATAATGTGGAAGATGCGGACGGGACATAACCTTAAAAAGATTTACGTATATTAAAAAAAATTGGCGCAGATGAGGACATTAAGCAGCAGCAATCTTATATTCTTTCATTTTATAAAGCAGGGCCGGTAGGCTTACCTCCAGGATCTGGGCGGCCTGAGTGCGGTTTCCTTTCGTTTGTTCCAGGGCGCGCTTGATCAATGCCCGCTCCACGGACTTGGTGGCCTTTTTGATGGATGTTGCGCCTTCCAGGATTTCGTCGGGAAAGGTATCATGGCCTTTTTGTATAGAGGACGGGAAGTATTCCAACCCGATTATTTTGCTCTCTGTGAGCACCATGGCCCGCTCCACGACATTTTCCAATTCCCGCACATTGCCCCGCCATTCGTATTCCATGAGGCGATGCATGGCTTCCGGGGAAATTCCGTCGACATTGGTGCCCAAGCGTCTATTATACTTCTGGATAAAATGATCCACCAGCAAGGGAATATCTTCCCGCCTTTCCCGTAGCGGCGGCACGTGGATGGAAAGGACGTTAAGACGATAGAAAAGGTCATCCCGGAAGGTATTTTTTTCTACCTCCCTGGCCAGATCCCTGGCGGTGGCGGCAATAATCCGGACATCGACCTTTGTGGCCTGTGTGTCGCCGAGAGGGCGTATTTCTTCCTCTTGCAGGGCACGGAGCAGCTTGACCTGGAGGGACATGGGCAGCTCGCCCACCTCGTCCAGGAAAAGCGTTCCGCCATGGGCTTCTTCAAACAGGCCTTTTTTGGCCCGGTAAGCATCCGTAAAAGCGCCTTTTACATGCCCAAATAGCTCGCTTTCCAGGAGCGTTTCCGGTATGCCGCCACAGTTTATGGTAACAAGCGGTTTTCCACGCCGCACACTGTTATAGTGTATGGCCTTGGCAATTAACTCTTTTCCAGTGCCGCTTTCACCGAGTATGAGGACGGTTGTCTTGTAATCGGCAATCTTTTTGACCATATCAAATATCTGAAGCATAGCCGCAGACTTGGCTACGATGTTACTGAAAGAATAACTTTTCTCTACTTCTTCCTTAAGACGGGTATTTTCCCGCCTGAGTCGGGCACGCTCCTCCGCCTTTTTCAGGGTCAGGATGATTTCATTGGGTTTGAAGGGCTTGTCTATATAGTCATAAGCCCCGATTTTAATGGCTTCAATAGCCGTATCTACACTCCCGTAAGCCGACATGACTATAACTGTAGTGTCAAAATTTCGGGCTACGACTTCCTTTAAAAAGGATAGGCCGTCCATGCCTGACATGCAGATATCACATAAGACCTGGTCATAGCACTGTTCTTCCAGTTTCTTAAGGCCGGAAACCGCGTCCGGACACGTATCCACCGCATAGCCTTCTTTTTTAAGGATGGCCGTCAACACGTGCCGCATATTCTCTTCATCATCTATGACCAGAATACGATTTTTAGACATTAATTAAACCCTTCAACACAGCCACTAAGACACAAAGACGCCAATATCCTAATTTTCTTAATACCGACACCCTTTTCAGCAACAAATTCATATTCAGCCTTCGTGTCTTGGTGACTTTGTGGCTAAGTAGGTTATCCATTCCATACTTTTAAAATAAGGCTGAATTTCGTGCCCTTGCCTATGGCGCTTTCTACGGTTATCTTCCCGCCAAACGATTCCATGATACGCAAAGAGATCGCCAGACCCAGACCCGTGCCTTCTCCCTGTGGTTTTGTGGTGAAGAAGGGATCAAAGACCCTTGGGAGGTCTTCCGGTTTAATCCCGGTCCCGCTGTCTTCCACATCGATAACTATATATTCATCTAATAATCCCCCCTGCCCCCCTTTACTAAAGGGGGGTGTGGGGGGATTATTTTTCTTTTCGTCATTTTTAAGTATTTCCTTTAGCCCTGATTTGATGCGCAGGTCTCCACCGATAGGCATGGCGGCGGCGGCGTTGGCCAGGATATTGATAACGACCTGTTTTAACTGCTGGGCGTTAGCCCGGGCGAACGGCAGGTCTGGCTGTAGGTCAGCCTGGATACCGATATAACGCATGGTTTTCTGATGTGAAAGGAGGGAAAGACTGCCTTCGATAACTTCGTTAATAGACACCCTTTCGATCTTTTGGGGGGAGGGACGGGAGAAATCGAGCAGGTCGCGTATGATACCATTTATGCGCTGCAATTCCGAGGCGATACGACCTAGAAAATCCCGTTCTTCTTCCTCGCTGACTGCACGTTGTAACAGAAGTTCGACGTAACCTATGATGGCGGCCAATGGATTACCGATTTCATGGGCCACTCCGGCGGCTAACCGGCCTACCGAGGCCAGTTTTTCAGAACGGATTACCTCTTCCTGTACCTTATTAAGCTCACGATTGGCATTTTCCAGGGAGGCAATGTATTCCTTTATCTCTTTTTTTTGTTCACCTAGACGTTTATCCATACGGGCAAAGGCGTGGTAAAGTTTTCCGATCTCATTTTGTTGTTCAGAATGTATAAAGGGGCCGGGGTCTCCACTGCCTATGGTATCCACAAGTGAGGTTAGGCGTCTAATAGGCCGGACGACATCTCTGGAGATAAGAAGATAGCCGAAAAGGAAAATAAGCACAGCATCAAGAACAATGTAAAAGAAGGTCAACTTGTAGAGCTGCGCCATCTCCTGACGCAGGTCACCGAGTAGACTTTTGGCATATATAATACCCCAACGGCGGCCGTCTTTGAAGATGGGGAACACGGCAGCCAGGCGCAGGTCTCTCCTGAAAAAGGAGAAATTGTCTGCCCCTGTGAGGTTACAAACCGGCCTCTCAGCCGGGGCCTGAAGTCTTGCCTCGGCGGATAGAGGGGCCAATTTTATGGCTTCAAATGCCGCTTCTGCGACGATTACCCCGTCGCTTCTTACCAGGGCTATGTAGTCAAAACTGGACGGGCTGAGATAAGAACTGAGCAGGGATTGAACATCACCCGGTCCGTTTTCCCTTATGTCTGAATCTCTCGATAGCTGGTTGATTACGTTGGCAAGGTTCTGGACCAGAATGGCTGCGCTGTCTATCTTTTGCCGGGCGATGCTCCGTTCGGCCATCTTTACGGAAACAACGGCCACCAGGAACATCCCGGTCAGCAAGAGAAACACAAAGGTAAGGGCGATTTTGGTGCGGATACTTAGGCCGTATTTTTTCATCTTTTGCCGTAATTACTTAGCCACGAATGAACACGAAGCTGCACAAAAACAAAACCACCGTGGCATTCTCATAAACCTTTTCCAAAAACCCATAACAAAGTTTACGGTGTACTTCCATTGCTAAGCCAACAATTTTGTATGATAAATCTTTGTATAGAATCTTATTCGAGTTCATCGGTGTCAATTCGTGGCTAACAGAGGAGGCCCAGATACCATTGGGTTACCGCTTTTCCCCAGAAGAGATAAAGTATGGCTCCAATGGATAGAAAAGGTCCGAACGGGATGGCCATCTTGGCGTCCTTACCTGTTTTGAGCATGGCTATAATACCTACCACTGAGCCGAGGAGCGCGCTTACCAGGATGGTGAACGGCAGGGCCTGCCACCCCAGAAAGGCGCCGATCATGGCCAGAAGCTTGATATCCCCGCCGCCCATGCCTTCTCTTTTGGCCAGCATGAGATAGCCAAGGGCAATCAGGTAAAGAATGCCACCTCCCAGAACTATGCCGATGAGTGAATCCCTATAAGTAATATTCGGCAGAATGAGGGAAGAGATAAAGCCGGCTACGATGCCGGGGTAAGTAATAACATCGGGAATGATCTGGTGGTCGAAATCGATGAAGATGATGGCGATGAGGGCGGAGATAAAGATGAAATAGAATAGGCAGGCCCAGGATACGCCATATCGAAAGAAAATGGCCAGGGAGAGCAATCCGGTTACAAGTTCTACAAGCGGATAGCGGAGAGAGATGTGCGACCGGCAATAGCGGCATTTCCCGCATAGTAAGAGGTAGCTTAACACGGGGATATTGTCATACCACCGGAGAGGGTCGCCACATTTTGGACAAGCAGAGCCGGGTCTTACAATTGACCTACCCAACGGCAGGCGGTAGATGAGGACGTTCAGAAAACTACCGATGCAAAGACCGGCAGACAAGGCAAAGATTAGTTCGAGATAATGGTTCATAGGATTTGATTAGTCTTATCGGCTAACGTGCTTCTAGCCGTAAGCTAATTGAGAACATACCAGAGCAAACCAGAATTGCCTAAATAAAAAGGGCTGCCCGTTAAGACAGCCCTTTCCAGTTTTGGTGGGCAAAGCCCACCCTACATGGCTGCCCGTTAAGACAGCCCTTGTTCAATGACGCTTATTGGCTTAAGTGATAGTTTTCAACAACATCCCCAAGGTCATAGGTCATGAAAGCAGGAGGGCATCGACGGCCAATGCCCTAGCTGCTTTTGCCAGTCCTTCGTCAGCAGTAACCATGGTCAGCCCCTCGGAAGAGGCAACCGCCAGATGAAGGGCATCAAGAGTACGCAGCGAAGTATTAAATTGGCCCATCCAGTCTCTGGCCAATCGGTAGTGAAGGGGCTCAACGTAAAGTCTGGTGTAAAAAATCCCATCCAGGTGAGCTAGAAATTTTGCAGTAATCCGGCCGGCGTCGGTTCGATGCAGGCCTCCTTCGCGAACCTTTCTGGATATGGCCGAGAAAAGTTCTACTTCCGTGAGGAAACTGATAGCCGGCTGAGGGTGAGCGATTAGAAACTCTTCCGCCTTTTCGCTTAAAGGCTCCGGACAATAATACGCCACTAACACGCTCGTGTCTATATAAAACATTAATAGCGCTCCTCTCTCCTTTTACGGATTACCACTGTACTTAATGGCTTGCCGCTAAGTCGAATAGAAGAGCGAAAATCCTTTAATTTGGGTAAAACCTTGACCTCACCCTTAGGTGGAACAAGCCGGGCTACTTCCTTGCCGCGGCGTAAGATGATTACTTCCTTTCCTTCCTCTATTTGGTTTAGAAGTGAACTTAATTTGTTTCTGGCCTCCTTTGCATTGATCTTCATATGGAGCTCCTTATATTCGTCAAAAATGTACGTTTGTAATGTACACTTTGTTTAAGAAGATGTCTATTAAAAATGCAGGATGGGGCGCAAGGGGGGGGACGGACTATTTCAAGGCGCTAAAATGACAAAAAGGGCTGCCCGGTAAGACAGCCCTTTCCAGTTTTGGTGGGCAAAGCCCACCCTACGTGGCTTTTTTCAATGACGCCTCTTGCCTTAAGTGAAAGTTTTCAAGAACGTCCCCAATCTTCGCGCCTAAGGCGCTGCTGGCGTTAATACGCCATCCTGGGTAATTGTAGCCGTGTTAGTAGTAAGACCCCACCCTGCAGTCCCGGTCACCGTTATGGTGTAATTATCAACAGTAGTGAAGGCAACAGTGGGGGTAACGCCGGCAGATGGGGTATAGCCTGCAGCTTGCAGACCTGCAACGGTCATAGCCGCTAAATTAGGGTCATCGGCAATCATTGCCGCGGAAGCGGTAAAGGCATTCTTTGCATCACTATTTAACGTCGCGACATAGCCTCTTTTTCTATACTCGTTAAACTGCGGTATCGCGATCGCCGCCAGGATGCCGATGATGGCCACGACGATCATGAGTTCGATAAGCGTAAAACCTTTTTGATTTCTCTTCATTCTCATCTTTGCTAACATTTTTTGCCTCCTTGTTCTTGCTTAACTTGGATTTGATGATTTCGTAAAAGATTCTTTTCACCGCTGAGCACGCAGAGTCCGCAGAGAAAAACTGCAACCTATTTAATAATATATTATCTCAGCGTTCTCAGCGATCTTTCACGCCTTCGGCGTATCTGCGAGCGGTAAAACCCTACTTTTCATTCACCTCCCCTTCGTTGTTTAGAATTAATTCTTGGCTTTCAGCGGTCAGCGCTCAGCTATCAGCGGATTATATTGTTCCTTATCGGTCTTTATATGATTTCTTTAAATTTTTTTGCTTTTTATAGTAGCAATAGTAATGCCAATCTTGGCTATGGCCAAGATATAGACCTTAATAAATTAATGGCACAATATATTGTGGATTATTGTCCCGGATAGCGTACTAAGGATTGCGAGGATTAGCTGAAAGTGACAAATTTTGTCAATAGCTTGACAAATGTTGGCAAAGAACAGTGACGAGGGATGAGGGAAAAGGGCTGAGAGCTGAAGGCTGAAAACTGATGGCTATCACAGGCCGTATTTGCTCAGGCGATGCCGGAAGGAGCGGAAGCTGATGCCCAGGAGGCCGGCGGCCTTCTGCTTGGCGCCCCGGCTGATCTCAAGGGCCTTAAGGAGGATATCTCTTTCTGTCCTGGCTATGTATTTCTCGAGGTCGAAGCCATCTGACGGGATGGTCACAGGCGGTGTGCCGATCTTCGCTCCTTTGCCGTTGTTTATATTTATAAACGATAGGTCTTCCGCCTGAATAGCGCTGGAGGAGGCGAGAGCCACGCTTCTTTCGATAATGTTTTCGAGTTCACGTACATTTCCCGGAAAGTCATATTGCATCAGTATTTTTAAGGCTGCGGGCGATATTTTATCCACCTGCTTCCGCGTCTTATCTGAAAATCCCCCTGTATCCCCCTTTTCCAAAGGGGGAATTGATGGGACCCCGTTTTTCCCCAAAGGGGAACTTAACAGATCCCCCCCTTTAGTAAAGGGGGGTGAGGGGGGATTTTGTTCATTATTCTTCGTGTCTCTTTGAGATATGAGTGTTTCATTTGCATATTTTTTGAGGAAGTGCTGAAGCAAAAGTGGTATATCTTCTTTCCTTTCCCGGAGGGGCGGGACCCTTATCTGGATGACATTAAGCCGGTAAAAGAGGTCTTCGCGGAAATTTCCCGCCGCAACTTCCTGTTCCAGGTCCTTGTTCGTGGCCGATATTATGCGGATATCGACCGCAATATCTTCCGTCCCTCCCACCGGCCTGAATACCCTTTCCTGGAGTACGCGAAGGAGTTTTACCTGGAGGGCCGGAGAGAGTTCGGCTATCTCGTCCAAGAATATCGTCCCGCCGTCGGCTTCGGCAAAAAGCCCTTTTTGATCGCTTATAGCCCCGGTAAAGGCCCCTTTTTTATGCCCAAAAAGCTCGCTTTCGATGAGAGTCTCCGGTATGCCGCCGCAATTAATGGCCACAAAATTCTCTTTATTACGCGGGCTTTCAGCGTGAATAGCCCGGGCTACTAACTCCTTGCCGGTTCCACTCTCTCCATAAATCAGGACATTACTCCGGGTCCGGGCGACCTTTCTGATCATCTCATATACCTTCAGCATGGCCGGAGAGCTGCCTACCAGCTTCTCGTAGCGGTGATGTTTTCTTAATTCCTCCTTGAGGCGGTCATTTTCTTGTCGAAGCTGCCTTTTTTCCAGGGCCTTTTGGATGATTAACTTTATTTCCTCAACGTTAAACGGCTTGGGGATGTAGTCATAAGCCCCCTGCTTCATAGCCGTAACGGCTGTTTCCGTGGTGGCATAAGCGGAGATCATAATCACTATCGTCTCCGGGCTTATTTCTTTGACCCTTTTCAGGACCTCAATCCCATCCATGCCCGGCATGCGGATGTCGGTGATAACCAGATCGTAAAAGCTTTTCTGGGCGAGAGAGACGGCCTCCCGGCCATTTGGGACACACTCGGCCTGATAGCCTTCGCTATCCAGCATGAGCTTGAAGAACTCACGCATGCTCAGTTCATCATCGACTACCAATATCCGGGCGCAGGGTCTCATAAAAAGATATTTTCACCACAGAGGCACAGAGGGCGCAAAGAAAACATTTTTAATTTGTAACACTTTAGGTGTTTGAAAAGAGCTAGTTGTCCAGAAAACGGCACCTCAAAAATCCCCCTTAATCCCCCTTTTTCTTCGCCCCGGCGAATCCGCCCGAGTGCGGAAAAGGGGGAAGTGTTTCTCCTCCCTTTGGAAAAGGGAGGTTGGGAGGGATTTTAAAATACTCTTTCAAACGGCTAAACTGATACTTTAATTTTTATCTTTTAAGCCTATCTTTCTCTGTGTCTCTGCGGTGAAAGGAATTTTAATCGAGATCATCAAAGACGATCCTACCATTTATTATCGTCATTACGGCCGTGCCCTTTAATTCCCAGCCATGGAAGGGTGAGTTTTTGCTGATGGACTGGAATTTTTGGACATCGACGATAAATTTGCGGTCAGGATCAATGACGGTGAGGTCGGCCCTTTGGCCGATCTTGATGGAAGGAACCTCAATTCGCAGAATACGGGCCGGATTGGTGGAGAGCTTGGCGACAGCCTCGGGAAGGGAAAGATGACCGGCATGGACGAGTTTCAGGGTCAACGGGAGAATGGTTTCTAGACCTACGATGCCGTTGGCCGCCATATTAAATTCCACATCTTTTTCCAGCGTGCTGTGCGGGGCGTGGTCAGAGGCAATGGCGTCTATGGTCCCATCTTTGAGACCCTCGATAACGGCGGCTGCGTCCTCTTTCGTTCTGAGGGGAGGGTTCATCTTGGCGTTGGTGTCGTAGCCTGCTACGGCCTCCTCGGTCAAAGAGAAATAATGCGGGGCGGTTTCCGCGGTGACGTTGACCCCGGAGGCCTTGGCCTGTCTTATCAAATCGACCGAGCCCCTGGCGCTTACATGGGCGATGTGGACTGAGCCACCGGTAAGAGCGGCCAACCTGATTTCCCGGAAGATCATGACTTCTTCAGCCACGGCCGGGATGCCGGGTAATCCAAGCTGTGTGGATACAGCCCCCTCATTCATTACCCCGCCTGAACAAAGCGTCAGGTCTTCGCAGTGTGAGATCACCGGTAAGTCGAAGTTTCGGGCATATTCCAGGGCCCGGCGCATGAGTTCGCCATTCATGACGGGCCGGCCATCATCTGTAACTGCCGTTATCCCGGCGGTTTTCATATCACCGAATTCGGCCAGGGTTTCTCCCTGAAGCCCTTTGCTGATAGCCCCGATGGGATAGACGGTGGCCAGCCCGGCCTCCTGCGCCTTTTGCAGGATATATTCGGTTACGGATTTATTGTCATTGACCGGTTTGGTATTGGGCATACAGGCTATGGCCGTGAACCCGCCGGAGACCGCGGCCAGACATCCCGTGGCTATGGTTTCTTTATATTCCTCACCCGGTTCGCGCAGGTGGGTGTGCATATCTATGAGGCCGGGGGTGACGATTTTCCCGGCAAGGTCGATTACCCTGGCGGCAGCCGGTATGGGTTCTTTGCCCTGTGGTGTTATGAAAGCTATTTTGCCGTTACGGATGTATATATCATAGAGTACTTTCGTTTTAATTAAGACAGGCGTCTCGTTCGCCCCGGTGAATCTGCCTATGGCACGACCTGTCAGATCAGAGGGATCGACTATCCTTGCACCTTTCAGATATAGATTCATTGACTCTCACCTGAAAATCCCCCTGTATCCCCCTTTTCCAAAGGGGGAATGTAGGGGATCCCCTTTTCCTTCGCCCCGGCGAATCCGCCTGAGTGCGGAAAAGGGGGAATTGATGGGACCCCGTCTTTCCCAAAAGGGGGGTTTAACGTATCCCCCCCTTTACTAAAGGGGGGTGAGGGGGGATTATTTTCATCTTTCTTTGTGTCGCCATGCGACATGCGTGTTTCGCTCCCCAGGAGAAGATAAAGGAGGGCCATGCGTACGGCTACACCATTTGTCACCTGATCAAGAATTACAGAATAAGGGCCGTCAGCTAGTTCTGGGCTTATTTCTACACCGCGATTAATGGGGCCGGGATGCATAACTATAACATCCGGTGCGGCTGAGGCCAGATGTTTCGTATTAAGCCCGAAATAGGTGGCATATTCACGGATGGAAGGGAAGTTGAGCTTGTTCTGCCGTTCCAGTTGAATGCGTAAGACCATGATCACGTCCGCACCCTGCAAGGCTTTTTTTATACTCAGAGTAACTTTGGCTCCCAGTTTTTCTATATAAGGCGGTATCATAGTTGCCGGGCCGCTCACTACAACATTTGCTCCCATTTTTGTAAAGCCGAGGATATTGGAATGCGCTACCCGGCTGTGTGCAATGTCCCCGATTATGGCCAGTTTAAGGCCGTTAATTCCCCCCTTTTTTTCGCGTACCGTGAGTAAATCCAGAAGGGCCTGAGTGGGGTGCTCATGCGCGCCATCGCCGGCGTTGATGACCGAGGCCCGAACATGTCTGCTTAGAAGGTGGGGAGCGCCTGATAATGAGTGGCGCAAGACGATTACATCGGGTTGCATAGCCTCTAAGTTCCGGGCAGTGTCGATTAAGGTCTCCCCCTTTACCACGCTGCTGGTTGAGGCGGAAATGCTCAGGGTATCGGCGCTTAGTCTTTTTGCAGCTATTTCAAAAGAGGCCCGGGTGCGGGTACTGGGTTCAAAGAAGAGGTTAATTACTGTCTTGCCGCGTAAGGTGGGCACCTTTTTGATAGAGCGAGTAGAGATTTCCTTAAAAGATTCTGCGGTGTCCAGAATATAGGTGATCTGGTCCGGGCTTAAGCCGGCGATGTCCAGGATATGTTTTATCGTAAATGGTTTTTCTTTCATCAGTCCGTATTCAAAAAAAAGCCTCCTTCCTCAGAGAGTAAGGAGGCCGGGCGCCCCATAGTTAAATAGACCTCTTGGTGGTATCTTCATTACTTTCCCTGTTAGACCTGTTCGGTAATTTATCATCACCTTTTTACATGAGTCAAGCACTAAATTAGCTCTCAGCTTTCAGCAGTCAGCGATCAGCTATGGATTTTTTGTTTACTAAAGTCGCTCAGACTGCTATCTTCCCGAAGGAAGACACAGGAATTTCTATTTTGGACGCAGATGAACACAGGTTACCAGGATATTAAATCAAAAATTTCTGCGGATAGCGGCGAAAATCTGCGTCCAAATTAATCTAAGATAGCCATTATGCGCGTCATTATCGTTCTTTTTATCTTATTATTACCGATGGTGCCTACCTTCCTGGCGATCAGGGATGTTGTTCATAGACCTTTCGATGACCCGCAAAAAAAGATGATCTGGCTTTTGATCATCATTTTTTTGCCGGTACTGGGCGGGTTAATATATTTCGCATTTAAGAAGTTCAGGAAAATCGCCGATAAAATTGGTTGACAGTAAAAATCCTTTTATTGTAGAAGATGCTATAATGTCATTGGTCAATGGGCATTAGTCATTAGTCGGCAGTTCTCTTGAGTTTCGCAAAGTCTCTTTGGTATCTTTTACTGGTGACAAATGACTATTGACTGATGACGCTTATCATAAAAGGGGAAGTTCATGGAGCGAACAGGCCAATGGGTAATACTGTTTTTTATATGGATGACGTTATGTTCTTTAAGTATCGCAGAAGCAGAAGAAATAATAGCGGCTAACCTTTCTCCATTACCCGCGGGTTCTTCTGCCGAAGCAGAAGGGAATTGTAGCAAAGGCGGGTTTCCCGGATATCTTTCTAACGAAGTTTCAATTGACATTCCTATCACAATTAATGGCCGGGTAGAATACTTCCTTAATTATTTTCAAACTGAAAAAAGAAGGGTGTTTCGCAATTGGCTGGCGCGTTCCACACGCTATGTGCCACGCATGCGCGAAATACTACGCGAAAATGGGCTGCCGGAAGATTTAGTATATCTGGCCATGATTGAGAGCGGTTTCAATGTAAGCGCTTATTCACCTGCACAGGCCTGTGGTCCCTGGCAATTCATAGAGGGGACAGCCCGGCGTTATGGTCTTGAGGTCAACTCCTGGCTGGACGAGCGACGTGATCCTGAGAAGGCAACCAGGGCCGCGGCAAATTATCTTAGGGATCTTTATCAGGAATTTGGCTGCTGGTACCTGGCTGCGGCGGGATATAATGCAGGCGAGAACAAGGTTCGTCGGGGGATCAGCACCTATGAGACTACTGACTTTTGGGAAATGTGCGATTACGACCTGTTCGCAAGGGAAACCAGGGATTATGTCCCCCAGATGATAGCCGCGACTATTATAGCCAGGAACCCGGAGAAGTATGGATTTACGGATGTGGAATACCAGCAGCCTGTTCCCTGTGCGAAGGTGACTGTCCCACCTCAAACGGATTTAAGGGCCGCAGCCCTGGCCAGTGGAGTGGATTATCATATTCTTAAGGAATTCAATCCTGCGCTCAGACGCGACTGTACCCCGCCTGGTGAGTCCTATTTGCTCAATATCCCAAAAAGCGCCGCGCAATTCTTCGAGGATAATTTTGACCGGGTTAAGACGATTGTTAAGACCTGTTATCACCGGTACGTAGTTAAAAAGGGAGATACCTTGGCCAGGATAGCTCAACAGTTTGGCACTTCGAAAAAAACTCTGGCCAGTGCGAATAAAATAAAGATAAAAGGGAAACGTTCTATAAAAAAAGGCAAGGTGCTGCGAATCCCTTATCAGGTCAGGGAATATGCACTTGCTCCCCAGAAACAGCAACCCAAGGTCAAAGTTGCCTCTTTTGATATACACGAGGGTGAGAAATCAACCGGGCAGAAAGAGCATACTTACACCGTAGCGAAAGGAGACACCCTTTACAGTGTTGCCAGGCGGTTTGGTGTAAGCGTAAAGGCTCTTTGTGGTCAAAATGACCTGGCAGAAGATGCAAAACTTAGGGCCGGCCGTACACTTCTTGTTGACGCCTCGGAATATAAACAAGATCGGGTCGCAGATGCGCCGGGGCGCGATATAATAAAACCTAAAACTTCAAAGAAGATCCTGGCGGCCCGGTCCGGCAAGGGTAAGAAGATTTATGCCGGTAAGCCAAAGGCAAGATACCATAGAGTGCGCAGAGGGGATACCCTGTGGAATATCGCCCAGAAATATAACGTTACCCCGGCCAACATTCGCATATGGAACAATATGCAGAGGGATACCCTTTTACCAGGAACAAGACTTAAGGTTCGGGCAAGCACTGCTACGTAAGCTCGCAGAAAATCTCGATCCCATAACCCGAAGATTCTGGTTGGTGAAGTTCAAATGAATGTCAAATGTCAAAGCTCAAAACTGAAAGCCCCATTTGGGCATTAGACAAGACCGATAACCGCCGCCGTTTTTTCCATCTCTTCCCCTAATTCCTGGGCGCAGGAGTCCATAAATTTTTCTGAGAGTTGCGCCATTTCCAGGAAGGTTTTCAGGGTAACCGCATCTGTTTCATGGAAGTCTCTGCCTATGCCGTTATGCAGGCTGAGCAGGTCGCACAGGTGTATGATAGCGCCGAAATCCTTAGACCCGAACCTGCCTTCAGGCCGGTGATGCATACGAATTCCTCTCACTATGTTATCAGGTAGATTCCAGGTTTCCATAATCTGTGCGCCTAGTTCGGCATGATCTATCCCTAATATTTCCTGCTCTGCAATGTGAAACGGCACATTGGCCTCTTGAATCCGGCCGATTACCTGTTGATAATTATCTTTCATATGGTTGTCCAGGATCACTTTGCCTATATCATGGAGAAGGGCAGCGGTGTAAAGGCCGTGGTCAGGAGAAGACCCCATTTTTTTGAGAATGATTTGTGATAGAAGGGCGCAGGCGATAGCATGTCGCCACAGTTCGCCTTTTTTCATGTTGTATCCTTTATGTTCGTTACGGAAAAGGTGGATGCAACTACTGATCATAACTAATTCTGCGAGTTGGTTTTGTCCTATGAGGACAATAGCTTCGACTAATGAGTCAATGCTGCGTTTGAACCCAAAATAAGCCGAGTTGCAAAGCCTGAGGACATTGGCGGTTATGGACTGGTCGTGACGGACTACTGTTACGATATCAGAGGCTGAGGAATCCGGGTCATTGACCAATTGGAGAATCTTTCGGCTGACCTCAGGAAGGGGCGGAAGCTGGTCTATGGATTTTAAGACTTTGGCCATATCGAACATGGTGGCTGTTATTCTCCTGTGAGTGCACTTTAATTTCTTATCGGAAGGCGAGTGGGAATCCAAAAATATCTTGACCAGCATCATTCAATCTAATATAACCCTAATAAGAGACTTAAGTTTGATGGTCTTATAAAAAGTCAAAATTACCGCAGAGGTCGCCGAGAACGCCGAGATAACATATTAAACAGTTTAAAGTTTTTCTCTGCGGACTCTGCGTGCTCAGCGGTGAAAAGGCTTTTTTACGAATTGCTCAAGTTTAGTTTCAAACTCTATGGTTTCGTCTGATGACTGATTCACCTAGGGGAGGATGCCTTGCCGGTGCGTAGGGAAAAAATAACCCCTGAGGAATTTATAAAGTTATTTACTAAGAAGGCGTTGGAGCGCGGTCAATTTGCTAAAATGTATGAGGAGCTTGCAGCGGCGATTCCCGAAGCAGAATTATCGGATAAACATTTTTGCGAATTTTTAGTTTTATCGGTATTTATTGATTACCTGTGTCTCAGGTGGACTTTTAATGGAGAAGCAGCGACTAAGCTCCGTGATTTGTATGTAAAAAAAATAATGTCCGAACCAGGCAAGGCAAGACCTGCCTATGGTAAGTCGGGGCCTGTAACTTGCGAAAGGGAGTTTAAACGTATATTGGATGAAAGGTTCAGTGAGTATCAGCAGGTCGCTTCCGGTATCAGTTGTATCAATATTGATACCCAAAAGACCCTGGATAGTCTCACGAAGTTAGGGGAGACCTTTTCCAGGTATTTTATAGGGCATGAGAGACTGGAAACCATACTCAAGGTCAAGTGGTTTTTCTTAATGAAAGAGGACATTCTTTACGAAAAATTCCTTAAAGGCATAAAGCAAGACTATGAAGTTGTGTTGTAACAAACTCTTTCTCCTACGGTCGAAGATGTCCGCCTCTGGCGGATGTGAATCTACGAATTCCCTTTTTTACTCCCGTGTCCTGCCTACGGTAGGCCGTGGCCTGCAATTCTTTTTTCCCGCTGGTTGGTTATTCTTCTAGAAGGGTGTGTTATCTCCTTATATGAAGGACAGGGTTTCCAGTTACCATCCTCATCTTGGGGGGCTATGGATAATTTTTTTTGCGATCGTGGTTTTGTTCGCCGTAAGGGAATTATTGTCTCTCTTTGGGTTGGGACTGTTTGTCCGCCCGGCAATGGGTATAATCATAGGGAGTATTACCACCTTCTTTTTACTGGTTAGCCTGATCCTCAGGAGATGGGCGCATGTCCAGTCTGTATGGTTTAGACCGATTCCCGCAGATGAAAAGGCCAGGGCCGAGGTAGCAGCGGCCCTGGCTAATCTTCCGCCGAAATGTTTCGCCTTCCATAATTTAGTTTTTAAGGATTTAGATATCGATCATCTGGTCTTAACGCCGCAGGGATGTATCCTGATTTATACCCGTGGTATCTCAGGACGGCTGTATAGTAATGGTAAGCGTTTGCAAATAGACGGTAAAGAGGCCGATGTTTTAATTGAGGAAATCTGGCACAAGGTACATTTATTTCAGGAGCTTATACAGAAGGAGTTCCGGAAGGATATTGATATGTTTCCTGTGCTGTGCCTCCCGCGCATGTCTATAGAAGCTCCCATTACTGTCAAAGGTGCGGCCGTTGTTGACCTTAAACTCTTGCCTGAAGTTATTGGCGCTTATCAGGAAGAACTGTTGGATAAGAGCTTTCTTTTTATCTTGAGTGGTTTTTTGGCCAGACAAAGAGGCGGGGTGTAAAATCAGTAGTCAGGAGACAGAATACGGAAGTTAGAAGACGTCAGAACGTTCGATGTTCGAAACGTTCGAACGACTCAAACGTAAGAGAATGCTTAAAGCTAAAGGCTGGTGATGGCCTTTCGTTTGTACATCAACCTTTCCCGGATACGTTTTAATTCTTTCAACTGGTATCGTAAGGCCCGGCGCCGGTGTATCATTTCTCTGAGACCGGATATCTTTCGACTGAGGTTCGGGAAGAGGTTAGACATGGTCTTGGTTTCACCCGGACAGTTTTGTGTAGTATGAACAAGCCTTCAATATTCTTATCGGTGAAAATGACAAAAACATGAATTTTCCGGAGGCGCTCCGCCTGTCCCGGATAGGTATTTTCATCCTTTCCCCTTGACATTACGAGGATGATATCTTTAGGATTATAGTATCTTTTTGATCCCGGGGAAATTTCATGGGAGGTTGACACAAATGGTGGCAGAAGTTTTAAAAAATTTGATTTGGCTGGGGCACGCCGCCTTTTTACTCGTTAGCGGCGGCAAGGCGATTTATTTTGATCCTTTTCAGTTGCCGGCAAATAGCAGGCCTGCGGACATCATATTTATTTCCCATGAGCATTTTGACCATTGTTCGCCGGAAGATGTGGCCAGGATTCAAAAGGCAGGGACGGTTATTATCACCGATAAGACCTCGGCGGCCAAATTAAAGGGCAATATCAATGTGGTAAACCCAGGTGACAAAATTACAGCAGACGGTCTCCAGGTGGAGGTGGTTAGCGCTTACAACTTGAATAAGAAATTCCATCCCAAGGCGGCGGGCGGCCTGGGATTTATTGTCACTGTGGAGGGTGTTCGTATTTACCACGCGGGCGATACGGATTTTACCCCGGATATGAAGACCATAAAGGCTGATATCGCCCTTCTGCCGGTTTCCGGCACCTATGTCATGACTGCCGAAGAGGCGGCAGAGGCGGCCCTGGCTATCAAGCCTGCCGTAGCTATTCCCATGCACTATGGATCTATTGTCGGCACGGAGAGTGACGCCCAAAAGTTCCAGAAACTTCTAAAGGGTAAGGTAGAAGTGCGTATATTACCGAAAAGATAGCCACAAAGACACAAAGGTCTGCACTTATGTTTTAAATAATTTCCTAATTTTTTGGTGTCTTGGTGTCTTAGTGGCTGGATAAATGCTCCCGCATAATTTGTACACCCGCACTTGTGCCGATACGAGAAGCCCCGGCCTTTATGAAGGCCAGGGCTTCAGAGGCGTGGCGAATACCTCCCGCTGCCTTGATTTTCATGCGGCCGCGGCTAATCTCTGCCAATAAACGCACATCCTCAAGGGTCGCTCCGGCCTTGCCCAGTCCAGTGGAGGTCTTAAGGAAGTGGGCGCCGGTTTCCAGCAGGGCGGCGGCGGCTTCTCTTTTTTCTGATCCGGTCAAATCGCATAATTCCATGATGACCTTAACGATCATATCAGGCGCGCCCTGCGTTACTTCCCGGACTTCCTGCACCATCAACGGATAGAGGCCATCCTTTATCCAGCCGCGATTTATGACCATATCAATCTCCTTTGCGCCGTCTTTCCGGGCCGTTTCCGCCTCTTTTACCTTGATGGCGGTTGTGTTATAGCCAAGAGGAAAGCCAACGATCGTGCCTGTGGCAACGGACGTGCCATTCAGTATGTCTGCGGCCAGGGATACATAGCAGGGCGGGATACAGACCGAGGCAAACCGGCATTCTACGGCCTCTTCACAGAGCCGGGTTATCTCTGCCCGGGTGGCGGTTGGTTTAAGCAGCGTGTGATCGATATATGAGGCAAGGGGAATAACCTGTGTATCCATTTCTTGAGGCCCTCTAAATTGATACAGTCTTTACAATGTCAGATACTTGGATGTAAAGAAGAAAAATCTGGAGTTTTCCGACTTTTTAAAGAAGGATTCCCATAATAGGACCTTATTGATAATTTTGCATTTTTTAGGGAACTTCCTAGTCTCTTCGCTTCACGGCTTGCGCAGCGACCCTTTCGGGGCTCGCAGTTGGGGAATGGTTGCCCCTTCCAGCCACTAAAGGGCTGGCTTTCCCCTTCCTGCTCGCCCTCGATGGGTACCCCGCTGCTCCAGCAAGTTTCGCTCAGAAACATAGGTGTTCCCTAAAAAGTCGGAAAACTCCAGTAAAAATATTTTGACATCCCGGCAGGGTTTTGTTACCTCTCTGGTGGGCAGTTGTATTTTCCAATACAGGAAGGATGCATGGTATGCTGGACTTAAAGTTTGTACGCAATAATATTGATCTGGTTAAGGAGAAGCTCCTGCAAAGAGGCTCTGACCTTTCTTTGGATGAATTTATAACCGTGGATGGTGACCGGCGCAAGATCATCCAGGATGTGGAGGACCTGCGCAACCGGCGCAATTTCGTTTCCAAAGAGGTGGGGCGTCTTAAGAAAGAAGGGCAAAAAGCGGAACACCTTATGGAGGAGATGCGGGTCGTTAACGACAGGATTAAAGAGATGGAGACAGTTCTTGAAGAAAAAGAAAAGGCCCTTTCCGCGATTATATTGTCTGTTCCGAACATCCCTCATCAGGGAGTGCCTATCGGAAAGGACAGCAGTGATAATCCGGTTGCCAAACGTTGGGGTGATATCAGGCAGTTCGATTTTGAACCAAGATCGCACTGGGACATAGGCGAGGAGTTAGGCATCCTTGATTTTGAACGAGGGGCCAAGATTTCCGGGGCCCGGTTTACCCTATACAAAGGTCTTGGGGCCCAGTTGGAGCGGGCCCTGATCAACTTCATGCTTGATCTTCATACCAGCCGGCATCACTACACAGAGGTCTGGCCGCCTTTTATTGTGAACGATACGTCCATGACGGCTACCGGCCAGTTGCCCAAATTTAAGGAAGACCTCTTCAAGCTGGAAGACCGGGATTATTATCTCATCCCTACGGCGGAAGTGCCGGTTACCAATATCCACCGGGACGAAGTACTGGAGGAGAAGGAGTTACCCAAGCGGTACGTGGCCTATTCTGCCTGTTTCCGGGCCGAGGCGGGTTCTTACGGTAAAGATACACGCGGCCTTATCCGTCAGCACCAGTTTAACAAGGTTGAACTGGTTAAGTTTACCACCCCGGAGACATCATATTTAGAGCTGGAAAACCTGCTCCTGGATGCGGAAGAAGTCTTACAGCAGTTGGGGCTCCCTTATCAAGTGGTAGAGCTTTGTACCGGCGATCTCGGTTTTTCCGCAGCTAAGACGTATGATATTGAGGTCTGGCTGCCCGGTCAGGGGACCTTCCGGGAAATATCTTCGTGCAGCAACTTTGAAGACTTTCAGGCCCGCCGCGCCAACATTCGTTTCCGGCGGTCGGGCAAGACAAAGACGGAGCTGGTGCATACCCTGAATGGATCAGGCGTGGCTATCGGCCGCACCGTAGTAGCTATCTTAGAAAACTACCAGCAGGCGGATGGCAGCGTGGTTATCCCGCCGGTTTTAAGGCCTTATCTCATGGGGAAGGTGCGGATAGAAAAAAGCGCCTGATCTCTTCTAAGTTATGGGTGAGACGGGTTTGGGGAAGACTCTGTAGGAAGGTGGCGCCATAACCCCGTTTCAGGGTGCGCACGTCCAGTATGGCCAGAAGCCCGCGGTCATTACTCGAACGGATCAGTCTTCCAATGCCTTGTCTTAAACTGAGAACGGCGAGGGGCAGTTGATAGTCTGAAAAGGGATTTTTCCCCTGCCTTTTCAACCAATCGATTCGCCCCTTCATGACCGGATCAGAGGGGACGCCGAAAGGGAGCTTGTCTATAATAACGCAACTTAAGGATTCTCCGGGGACGTCTATCCCTTCCCAGAAACTGTTTGTGGCCAGGAGCACGGAATGAACGTCTCTCTGAAATAGTTCCAGGAGAACAGGGCGTGGTTTTTCCCCCTGCATTAATAGCGGAAAGGGAAGCCTGTCTTTAATGAGATGGTAAACTTCCTGCATGTTGCGATAGCTGGTAAAAAGGACTAAGGCCCGGCCGGAGGAGGCATCCAGGATGGTTTCTATTTCCCGTGAGATGGCGGCGCAGAAGACAGGTGACTGCGGTTCTGGAATATCTTTTGGGACGTAAAGAAGGGTTTGCCTGGCATAATCAAAAGGTGAGGGGATGTTAAACTCTATGGTTTCTTCATCGAGCCCCACGCGCGATTTGTAAAAGTCAAAATTACCCTTTACGGTAAGTGTAGCCGACGTAAAGACAAAGGCCGGCAGATGGCTATAGAGTTTAGCCTGAAAGGCAGACGTAACGTCAAGGGGTGACGCCGCCAGCACGACGGAACGATCTTTCTTTTCCAGCCAGTAGATCATATTGGGATCTTCCATGGTGGCGATAGCGGTCATATCCCGGGCTATATCAAAGAAACGCCGGCTTAGAGGGGCAACCCCCTCATTCTTTGCGGACAGGTCTTCCATGGCCCGGCCCTGCTCGGCCAATTGCCGGGTTATGGCCTCCTGCAGAGTGCCCAGAACCGGTTCCCGGTCAAGGGGGCGACGGATGTTGACCCTTCCCTCGGTGATCGGCAATAGATTAAAGAAGG
Source organism: Desulfovibrionales bacterium (assembly GCA_028715605.1). Classification (NCBI taxonomy): domain Bacteria; kingdom Pseudomonadati; phylum Thermodesulfobacteriota; class Desulfovibrionia; order Desulfovibrionales; species Desulfovibrionales bacterium. The sequence goes on along the minus strand of JAQURM010000005.1, from coordinate 60,220 downwards.
TTTCAACGCGCTCGCGCAGTTGAGCGAGCTTTTTGAGACAGGCCAGTTTTGCCTTTGAGGCCAGCAGGCCGGTGTTTATCTCCTTTTCGGCATCCCGTATGAGGTCGGAAAGGCGATGGGCGCTCACGGAGTAGCCCAGATAGGTGGTGGCCACGTCTTCGATATGATGGGCCTCATCAAAGACGACCGCCTCATGCCGCGGGATGACCTCGCCATAACCGGAGTCACGCACTACCATGTCGGAAAAAAACAGGTGGTGATTGACCACAATGATATCTGCCCTGGCCGCCTCTTTGCGCAGGATGTTTATATAACAGGATTCCGCTTCGGGACAGGCCGAGCCCAGGCACTGCTCAGCCGAGGAACTGATGTCGTTCCATAGAGGATGCTTGTCCGGGAGCCAGGGCAGTTCAGCCCGGTCGCCTGTTTTTGTCTCTGCTATCCAGGCATTTAATCGCGGCCAGAGGTCGAGCTGCTCCGAAAAGGGAATGTCGCTTTGCATCTGGAGGTGTTTCCATTTGTGCAGGCAGAGATAGTTCTTTTTACCCTTGAGGCATACGACGGCCAGCTCCGGAAAGAGATGTTTCTGAAGGAAGGGGACTTCCTTGGATAATATCTGGTCCTGTAAATTTTTTGTGCCGGTGGCGATGACTACTTTGCGCCCGCTTAAGGCCGCCGGAATGAGGTAGGCCAGGGTCTTGCCGATGCCGGTTCCGGCCTCCACCAGGAGTCTCCCCTCATGGATAAAGACGTCGAGCACAGCCCCGGCCATCTTTTCCTGGCCGGCACGGTGCTCAAACCCAGGCAGAGATTTGGCAAGCAAACCATCCGGGCCGAAGATATCGGTTATTTTATCGGTCTTTGTGTGCACCATTATTTAATGTCAAATGCTAAAATCCGTAACACGTTAGCTATTTGAAAAGAGCTAGTCGTCCAGAAAACAGCGCCTCAAAAATCCCCCTTTTTCAAAGGGGGAAGTGTTTCTCCTCCCTTTGGAAAAGGGAGGTCGGGAGGGATTTAAGGATGCTTTTTCAAACAGCTAAACTGTTACTAAATTTCAAATGCCCAAATGTCAAAGTATAAATTTGGTGAATAGATTTGATATTTGAACTTTGGGCTTAATTTGTCATTTGGGCCTTGTCATTTGTTATTTTATCTCATGTGACTTTTGTATGGCTGTAAAATACAATATCAGCCTTATCTTTACCGGGTCAATCTGCCTTTGCCGGGCGAGCATCTCCCGGTAAGACAGGAGTTGTCCATGGTAAAGCATCTCCTGTTCCTTTAAGAATTCTTCAAGGCCGAAGCTTGACGGCAAGGGAGTGGTTTTGTAGTCAACGAGCCACCAGTAGTCTCCATCGAAGACTACACGATCGATGATGCCGCTTCGTACGGTCCCTGTCTTACGCCCCAGCGCATCTACGGCCGGCTGGTCTTCGATCATCCACTCGCTGGCGGCAAAGGGATGATCGGTACGTAGAATGTATGCGCAGAATTCTTCCTTCAGGCAGGCCTCAAACTCGGCCAGTATGCCTTTAGCTGATCCCTGAGACGTATGTTTATCTACCCCCTCAGACAGCATGGCGGCAGCTACGGCCCTTTCTGAGGGTAGCCCGGTTCCTTTTGTTGCCAGATGTTCAAAAAGGCGATGGATTACCGTTCCACGGGCCAGGTGGTAGTCCGAAATCTGTAGCGGATGTGTATTAAATCCGCTCTCCCGCAGGGGCATTTCTCCCTTGAGACTGGAAGGGGAAATTACCTGATAAGGCAGCCTTTCCGGAGTAAAAGGAATAGGCGCAGGGACTTCTGACTTAATTGCAATAGCCGGGGCTGCCACCTCTGTTGCGGAGAGGACAGGGTCTGATATGGATTCAACCTTGGTTTTCAGCCCAGTGTGTGCCAGGAGGTAGGATAAGAAGGAGTTTTTCGTGGCCGAAGATTCGCCGTCTCGTTCTGTGACCAGGCCGCTCAGGTAAAGTTCCTTTTTAGCCCGGGTTGCAGCTACATAGAAGAGGCGTTTAGATTCAGCCAGTTGGCGTCTCTTCCAGATGTCTTTCAGGAGGTTATAGGTCTTATCCTCTTTTTTAAAGCGCCGGTCAGGGCTCAGGGCAATAAGGTGCTCACCTGCGGAGCCGGGCAGGCGTTCCAGGAGATAAGGCGGCGAGTCTTTACCGCTGCCCCCTAATGGGTTCCAGTCCAAATAGGGAAGGAAGACGGCATCAAATTCCAGACCCTTGGCACGGTGGACAGTCATTATCTGTACCGGTGAACGAACGGAGAGGGGATCCGGCGGGGCATAGGCGGTTTCCAGTAATAAGTTAAGGCGGGAGAGGGTCTCTTCCGGGATACCGGACTCAGCATCCGCCAGGATTTTTAGAAACTGGCGACAGTTTTCCACCCCTGCCGGCCCAAACCTGGCACATACTGCAGCCGGGCCGTTTACGCTTTCCCATATTGTACCTACGACCTCGGTTAGTGGCCGACGTCCTATTTGTGGTGAGTAGAGGGCGATGGATTCCCACAGGTTTTTTAATGCTTCCGGGGCGACGGCGCTGTGTTTAAACCTTTCGATCTTTTGTGACCAACTTATTCCGTTCTGTCTGGATACCTCATAGAGGATATCTAAACCTACCCAGCACCAGGCGGAACGGAGAAGCGAGGCCCAGACCAGGTCATCGTGGGGCCTTACCATGGCCAGGGCCAGGGAATGCATATCCACTACTTCAGGGCGTTCTTTTAGTAAAATTCCCTCTTGAACCTGCACCTGAAGGCCCTCTCCGGTCAGGGCCTTCAGATAAGCAGCCAGATAGGTGCGGGCTGGAAGCAGGATGCCTATGGTTTTACCGTCACAATTTGCCGAAAATCTTTTTACTTCTCCAGCCAGCCAACCTGCTTCCCGGAATCTGGCTTCATTCGGCGAGCCATCATTTTTGGTGAAGGTCGCCAGGACAATTCTACCCCTGCCTTCTTTGCCCGGTGCGGGTAGAAATGCCTGGTAAGGCACTTCATCCACTTCTTCGTCCGGACGGGCCATGACCGTCTGGCCGAAGACTTCATTCGTGAAATCGATCAATTTGGCACAGGAACGAAAGTTTGTGGTCAAATTGACAGGGGTGAGTTTTAGATAGCCCTGGCCGGGGATGGGGATGCCTTCCCTGGCCTCCATAAAAATGGAGACCTCGGCCTTGCGAAACCCATAGATAGACTGTTTGGGATCGCCGACGATAAAAACAGTGCGGCCGTCGCCCGGTTGCCAGCCGGCGCAAAGGTGCTGCAGGAGATGCCACTGGTTGCGACTTGTATCCTGGAATTCATCAACAAGGATATGCTGTATCTTCCGGTCGAGAAGCAACTGGAGATCAGCGGGGGTATCTTCACCGCCAAGGGCACGCAGGGCTGCCAGTTCCAATTCTACATAGTCCATAACCCCGCGCCTTCGACATATTGCGTCATAAGCCCGCATGGTTTTGCCGACCATAAGGATAAGGTCAAAGAGCGCCTCCGGGTCGGTAAGCGGCGTATCAGGCAATGGCAGTTCCCTAAGTGAACGGAGTTGTGAAGCCACCCTTTCCGGCAAGTTCCTGATACATTCTGCCCAATGCGTTCCTCCAAAGTTTTTGCAAAAACCGTCTGTGATCCTGAACTGCTTCCGGGGCTTACCGTCTTTGGTGAGACATAAGTTGGCTATGACCAGCCAGTCCGGCAGATCATCCCAGGCTGAACCGGGGATGGAGGCCGGGGGGGGTGAGGAGGGATTATTTTCATGCAGGTGGGCTTGAAGAAAGGACCAGTTAGCGCCCAGTTCCGTAGCCGGAAAAGAGCTTCGCAATTCTGCCAGTCTGTAGGAAATAAAGGCGCTCAGACGTCCGGCCAAGGCCCGGGCAAGGCGATCTTTATCCGGCACTGCTTTTACCTCGGTGATAAGATCGGCCAAGAGGTCTCTCCTGGCAATGAGCTGCCTTAGTTCGGCCTCCAGGGCAGGCCAGTTGGTGTTCATGTGGAGGAGACGCTGTTTCAGCGCCTGACGCAGCGGGTCGTCCGGGTCCATGGCGAAGATTTGTTGCTGAGTATTTCGAACGGCCTCGGTGAGCAAATCCCCCTGATCTTCGTCCCCGGCAACAACCGCATCAAAGGGTACCTGCGCCTCCCAGGGGGATTGTCTGATCAGGAGGAGACAGAAGCTGTGAAAGGTCATGATACGGAGGCCGTCCGGGGACTTAAGCAGGTTGATGTGAATCTTGTGTCTTTTTAATGCCTCCTGCGCATGGGGCAAAAGGCTGTTGATCCAGGGGGCATCGGGCGATGCACCCTTTTCCGCCTGGCGCAAAAGGGCATTAATCCGTTCCCGCATCTCATTTGCCGCCTTATTGGTAAAGGTAAGGGCCAGTATCTCATGCGGATGATCGACTACGGAAAGAAGACGGATAAACCGCGCGGTTAAAAGCGAGGTTTTACCTGCGCCGGCCGGGGATTCGACGTGAAAGCTTTCGGCCGGAGATAAGGCGCGGGTGCGGGCCGCTATGTCCACTGGCTCTCTAGACATGGCAATCGGTTACCTCACCGTTTTCTTCCTCTTTTTTCCAATAAGTGCAAAGCGTCAGGTAAAGGCAGTACTGGCAGGCCCCGTTCCTGTTGCCTTTAGGTATTGGTTTGGGATCAGCCGGGAAGTTACCGGCGCTAAGCCGTTGGCCGAGACGGGTGATCTCTTTTTCCCAGGCGGAAAGGCAGGTCTCCCAACCCGCTTCGTCTTTGACCGGTTCACCGAACTGGACTTCTCCCTCAGATTTCAGGCTGATATACCCGGCCGTCAAGTTTTGAAATGAAACCGGCAGGGAAATCTTTCCACTTCGGAGGGCCAGAAGATACAAGGGGAGCTGAGGGGAGAGAAAGTGGGTATGTATATCTGCGGGCGGAGGGGCGCTGCCGGTCTTATAGTCCCAGCAACATATCTTGTGCTCCCCATCGTTTATATCTATCCGGTCGATGCGGCCATGGACAGTAAATGGCCAGGGGGCGTTTTGCAGGCTCGAAAAATTGGCCTCTTCGAGGAGCCAGCGCCAGCCTTCCTCTTTCCGCTTTCTTTCCAGGCAGAGCCAGGTGGCCAGTAGTCCTGACCAGCGTTCCCTTTCAATCTGCCAGTATGGATTATCTGTGACGCCGGCCAGCACCTCAGTTATACACTCTTTCAGTATGGATTCACTTTGTCCTGCGTCGGTAGGGGAGACAGCCTGCTTCCGCATCCGGCCTGTGAACAGGGCAAAGAGCCGGTGCAGTCTGTTCCCTTTTTCCTGTGGTGAGATACCGATAGCTGGTTCCGGAAGCTCACTTAGCCGCAATACGGTATCGGCAAAAAACTTAAAGGGGCAGGATATGGCTTTTTCTATAGCAGTCACTGACAGTTCATCCGGAAGGGGCGCCGGTACAAACGGCGTATCTTCAGTCGGGTAGGGGATCGGGTGGTCCCGCCAGCCTTCGTGGGCCTGGCGTAACCATCCGGCCCGCAGAGAGGCCTGCCCCGGCTCCAGCCAGTAGTTAACCGCGGCATTTTCTTCACCTTCCGGCCAGAAAGGAGATGCAGGCAGGGGATCGCTTTTTTCTTCCAAAGGGCGGGTGAGGGTGATGGCCGGGGCCGCCGTCATCAAATGGGCGAAGGCCTGCTCAGCAAACAGATGCTGACTCTCAATTGTAGCCCCCTGTACCAGACCTTTCTCTTCTCTGGTGAGCAAAGGAAAGTGGCGTACCGGTTGGGGGAGGCTTCCGGCTGAAAGGCCAACTACATAGAGATGATCAAAAGACAGGCCGCGGGACTCGATGAGACCAATGACCTGGATACCTGCTTCTTCGTATCCGGGGACATTGACTTTAGTCTCCTCGAGGGCATATTTAAGCCACGCATAAAAGGTATAGGCGTCTATTTTCTCCTCTCCCAGGTCGCAGGCCAGTGCGGCCAGATTTTCCTGGAGGTGCCGGAATACCCTTTCTTCATCTTCGTTATTTATAGCCGGGAATTGCGTTATATCCCACAGGCGGTAAAGCGTTTCAATCCACCCGGCTCCTGTTCGTTTCCCCGTGAGACTTTGAATAAGGCGGGCCAGGTCATGGCCGGGGGGGTGGATAACTGATAAGATTTCCGGCCTCTTTTTTTGCAGGATATACAGTAGATCACCGAGACCCTGATCGATAGAGTATTCGCGCCAGACACGGTCCGCTTGGGCAAGGATATTCCGGTGGCGGTCCCAGAGGCCATAGTAGGGTGAAAGCAGCAGGGAAAGAAATGAAACTCGTTTTTCACCATCGAGCATAAGGCGTAAGGGTAAGAGGGCAGCCTGGGTCAGGGGTTGGCTGAAGAGTGATTCTCCGAGGGAGATATTGTAATTCCCCCCTTCCCCCCCTTTACTAAAGGGGGGGAAGGGGGGATTATCTCCGTTGTTCTTTGTGCCTTCTTGGGGCATGAATATTTCACCTTTTTCGGCAGTGGGGCTGCCGACCAACTCCTGGAATACCCGGGATAGAAGAGGCGCGTAGGCGCTCATGTTGGGTACGACTACCCCGATCCGGTGCAACGGCGTGTCCTGTGCCTTTTTCAGTACATCCTGGGCCAGCCACATGACCTCTTGCTCCACGTCCGAGAGGCTCACGGCCTTTATGCAGGGTGGTTCGTTTGATTCTGTGGAGCAGATTACAGCCCCATGGTCTTTAGCCAGGCTGGTCAGGAGGTCGTTTTCGACCGGCGCCGGAGATGCAAAGCCGGCGCATAGAATTTGCTCAGGCAGGGCACGGCTACCGTCCTTTAATTTATCTTTTATAAGAGCAGGCAAAAAGGCCGGGTGGACGCAGCCTTTTGTCCTCAGGCGGCCTTCGAAAATTTCCATGACCTTCTGCCGCCATTCAATAAGGGGAGAGAGATAATCCCTGGATAGTGGCGGTATCTTATGGCGGATGATTGCAGAGTAGGTCTCATCAAGAAGCCGATATAGTCCAATGTCAGATTCCAGGTCTTCGGGCAGGGCTGTTTCCTCAACCGCTTCTTTCCAGAGACAAAGGCGTGCTATATCCGAAACAATACATTCCTCCGGCCAGGATTCAAGCCATGTCTCGTTTAACCAGGAATTCAGGGTTACTATCTTTGGTGGTAACCAGGCCCGCCGACCCTGTTCAATTTGGGCCATACGGAAGGCATGGCGGAGCCGACGTGCCAGACGGCGACCCGGGGTGAGGATTAGAGTCTCCTCGTCGGCCTTTTCTATGATTTTAGCCTGTAGTTCTTGGGTGGTACGAGCGGTTAAGTAGCCCGTTTGCATCAGCATTTACCGTTCAGCTTTCAGCTCTTCTCAGGATGAAAGGTACAATATCACAGGGGTAAAAGCAAGAGAGGTCAGGTTAGTGAACAACATATACGGGCAACAAATGGCGCACGATGAAAGGACTGCATTTCTCCTTGACTCCAACCAGTCCGTATGATTTATAAATACATTATAACCAACTCTGCCTACTCCGATTAGTGGTCGGTTTGAGCGGAACAGGCAAATAGAAGGAGGTATCTGACTCCTGTTCCACCTGAGGTTAACGTGCCGGCAAAATATCTAAATCCTGATGGCACAATAAATTGTTGTGGTTGCCATGGAACGCACCCCGGTATCCCAAAATTATTCTGTAAATAGGCAAAGACCACCGGACGCTCGTGCGGAACGTGCTGAGATTCCTTTAATTTTTTGTATGCTTCAAAGGGGTATATGTTATAATAGATGATAACAACTTAAAATAAAATCCATACATATTAAATATGTTATGCACGTTCTGCATGAACGTCCCGTTTCCACGTTTCCACGCGTTCAGAGGGATCTTTTTGATTGAGGCACAAGCGTGATAGAGAAGATCGAACCCCTCCCAAAGATTCCAGAGGCACTCCGCCTCGCAGCGCTCCAGAGGAAGCTCATTCCGTTTATTGGCGCAGGGGTTTCGCAACTCGGAGGCTGCCCAAATTGGAACGAGTTTGCAGATGCCGCCCTCAAGTTCTTCGTTGATAAAGGGAAGTTGAGTCATGCCCAACTGGACCAGATCTCTTCCCTTTCCTCTCGTGTGAAGTTGTCTGTTGCCCTTGAATTAGAAAAGCAACTTCCCATCGAATTCAAGAAATTGCTCGAACCGTCGTCTATGGCTAAGAAAAAAATTGGGGACGAGGTCTATGCGAATCTCTCTAAACTTGCGACCACGTTTGTTACTACTAATTACGATGAGTGGCTGGACCAAAATACGCCGACGCCTTTTCGTGCTGATGAGTCTCCTTCTCAATTAAATCCACAAAACACATCTCGCTATCCTTTCTACAAGCGCAACGATATCTCTGTCGAGAACTTGGATGTCCCGAATGCCGTGTTCCACATCCATGGTTCTATCCGTGATCGTGAGAGCATGGTGCTGACGACGGTCGACTACCTCGATCGCTATTCAAGTCATCGAATTGACGGAAGAGAGAATCATGAGAATCCTTTCCTGACATTTCTTCAGACACTTTTCCGGTTGAAGAATGTTTTATTCATCGGTTACGGCCTCAACGAGTTGGAAGTTCTCGAGTACATAGTTGAGAAAGGTCTCGAGAGGCTGCCAGAAAACAATGAGGAGCCAAGACACTACGTCTTGCAAGGTTTTTTCACTCACGAGTTAGAGCTTGCACGGAGTTTGGAAAGCTATTTTCATCAATTCGGGATCGGGTTGCTTCCATTCTCGCGCGACGAGCGCGATTGGGATCAACTGGTTGAAGTCATTGACTACCTTGCCCGGAAAATTCCTCCTGGTCCGCCGTTGAGTTTGCCAAAGCGCCTCGAAATGGAGGAGCTACTATCGTGAGTCCAGTATTATCGACAAAGCAAAAGTTGTTTATCAATCGCATGACTGAGAATCAAGAACAAGCGAAGTGGGGCTTTGAGATTCTACTCAAGCGTCAGGATTTCGCTGACTTCTTTGATCATCTAAGAGATGCTAACCTTTTCTCTCCAGAGTATAATTCTGGCCCGGTTCCAGCCGAAGATCCTGGGCATGTGCGAATCCCCTATTGGAGTGCGCTGGACTACTTGGAGGCAGTTGCAAAGCAGGCTGGGGACAACAATGAGATCCAGTTAGCACAGAAGGTGATGGACGTCATTCGTTCCGTAAGTAGCTATCGTGACCCCGATGGTAGAAGTCGTGACAACTATCACACCTATCGTAAATTTGCCGAAATTCTCGGTCTTGTACCAACTGCTGCAATTACTACAGAGGATCTCCGTCTCATCCCGGTCTGGCTGAGCAGCAAATACGACCGAGGCGTGGTTGGACATGCGCTTGATCTGGGAGCACTAAGGCGGTGGCTCGCGAGCGATACGCCTGGCGATTGGAAGAAAGCTATTACAATACTTGATTATTGTACGGCTATTCTTTGGGCCGAGGAAAAAGGCCTTGGTAAAGGGCGCAAGAAGCCGGTGTCAGTTGTTAAGGATTACTGGCTGAAGGAACTGATCAGGCACCATGCAAGTACCTTCGGCGTTAGAGCAGGGAGGGAAGCAGCTCAGATATTCTGCGACAGGATTCGCAAAGTCTTTGGCGAAGAATTTGGTGACCTTCCGACATATTTGAGCTGGCCCGCCGTTGAGGATCATCCGCAGAACCATTCATGGGACAAAGTTGTCAATGCTATGGTTGAAGGTCTTCGGGATGTATTATTGTCTTGGGTTGAAGAGGAGCCAGAGGGTGCCGCGCCCTTCATTGAAGAGATCCTTAGAGATGAAAACGAGATGGTGCGTCGGATCGCCATCTATGTCCTCGGCCAACGATGGTCGGTGTTGAAAAACCTCTATAATAGGATAGTTAGTTCTCAACTCTTTGATTCAAGAAATATCCATGAACTCTACCAGTTACTCAAAGAGAGATTTTCCGAGTTCAGTGAGCCAGACAAAACCGCCACTCTTGAAGCGATTCGCCAGTTGTCACCACTACCGAATCATGAAGATCGGGACAGATTCCTGAGGCGCACTCAGCGAAACTGGTTATCAGCAATTGCAGGCAAGGGATATGAACCGGCTGATAGCTGGTTCAAGGAACTCGAAGCTGACCAGAGCATAGGCAAGTTGTCAAAGCATCCTGATTTTCACTCCTATATGGAGACATGGTGGGGTCCTGGCCCTTCACCATATACCATACAAGAATTGCTTGCGTTTGCAGAAGAGGGCAGTTTGATCAAAAGATTGAATGATTTTCAGCAATCCAGTGATTGGTCAGGCCCATCTACTCCATCTACGAAAGCTCTTGTCGATACGCTTGAGGAGATTGTGGGGATCAATCCCCGTATATTTCTTGACCTCCTACCAGCATTCCTCGAGGCCAAACGGCCATATCAGTATGGTATTATTAATGGTTTTAAACGTCTCTGGGATATGCCTAAGGATACACGGCAGGATCTTGACTGGAACGTAGCATGGGAGCGATTGATCCATTTCTTCGAGCAGCTACTCGATGATACTGATTTCTGGGCGGAAGAAGTCGTCGATGATCATGATTTGACTCCTACCCGCAACTGGATTCCGCCAGTAATTGCTGAATTTCTTCGTGCTGGTACGAGGGATGATAATAATGCCTATTCACCAGACCTTCTCTCCAGTGCATTTTCGTTAGTAAAAATACTACTAGAAAAATTGAAAGCAGTTGATGATGCGAAGGAAGATGCCATGTTCCAAGCCATCAACTCACCCAAGGGTAAGGCGATTGAAGCACTTTTCAGTCATACGCTCAGGGTATGCCGTATCAGCGACAAAGAGCGGGGATACCATACTGGGGTTTGGGAGGTTATCAAGCCAGTCTTTGATTCAGAACTGGCAAAATGTGAGAACGCCAATTACGAATTTTCCACTTTGGCTGCGGCCTATCTCGCAAATATCGATTACATTAACCCTCAATGGCTAAAGGCAAGTATTGACAGAATGTTCCCAAAAGACTTTCGAACCAATTTTGTATGTGCCATAGAGGGGCTGGCGTATGCCTCAGCGTCTCACTTGATCTATAAGCTGTTACTTGAGCATGGAGTCCTGGACAGGGCGTTGCGTTTAGAACCAACTCGGCGGCAAGCTCGCGAAAAACTCATTGAAAGGGTTGCACTTGCGTATCTCTGGAGGGATGAATCGTTGGATTCTCCTCGCTTATCTTATCTGTTCGAGCCCGGCCAGAATGAGGATCTTCAGGATGCAATTGGGTTCTTCTCCAGCGCAAGACGACAGAAATTGACGAAAGAACAAATCGACCGGATCCTCCTTTTTTGGGAAAAATGTGTGACCTGGGCAGAAGCTTTGACCGAGCCTCCAAAATCACTTCTATCGAGGTTGAGCCTATTGATCTGTTATGTAACGACACTTTCAGATAAAGAAATCAAACTGTTGTTAGCTGTGGCGCCGTATGTAAACGTTGAATATAACGCCGACACTTTTATTGAAGAACTCGATCGCTTGGTCGAGCAAGATCCTGCAAGAATTAGCCTTGTGTTGGGAAAGGTTCTCGATGGATATGAGCCGGACTTCGATTATGAAGATCGGCTGGAGAAACTGCTGATCAAATTGGCAAAGAATGGCAGAATAGATGATGCTCTACGTTATACCGACCGCATCAAACTTCCTGGTATGGTCAAGCTATTTAAGCAATTGACAGAACGGGGTAATATAACGTGAGCCCCAGAGGGAAGCTAACGTTCGTGCGGAACGTGCTTGACGTGCGGGTGCGTTTACGAAATATCGGAGGTTATGCCAAGATTGGCGAGGTTGAAACCCTTTGGCATCCAGTATGAGGTATAAGGTTACAAAACTGCTATGAAGGTTCTCCACGAAAGCGAACATGTCCTGTATTCCCCTTGGCTTTGGGTTATTAGCTTTCTGCTGTTTCTAGAACCCTTATGGTGGGTAAAAACTGCGGCTGCGATTGAAAACGCCAAAAGTATCCTAGGGCAGACTCCCCAATTACAAGGGGAGAGAGCGGCTATGCCGCTCAACCAAATGACCGGCTGGAAAACCTATAGAAATGAAAAATACGGCTATGAAATTAAGTGTCCGGAAGGCTGGGAAGTAATAGAGGCTCAACCAAGGGTAGGCGCCAAGGCCACATGGACGGGGAATGCCCTCTTCGAGGGAGAGTTACAGAAGGTAACTTTTCTAGAGAAGGAATACATAGATTGGCCAGGAGAATTTCAGATACGGGTCCTGTCAAACCCGGATCAGCTGAGTCTGGAAGAATGGATTAGCAAACATGAACCCCAGGACGTAACTGGAGGTAGTTTGATTCAGGAAGTGTTTGATACGACTCTGGATGGAATACCAGCTCAAAGGCTTTCCATATTCGGGTTTGACCACGAGGGCATTGACATCGTGTTGCCTTATAATGGATATATCTATTACCTCAGTTTCACCGGCAGTAATCCCAATGATGCCGAAGCAGAGGGGCATCAACTGACTTATAACCAGATGCTTCGTACTTTTAGGTTTATTAGGTAGGTTATATTAACAGGGCCGTTATCCTACTTGAGGCTATATAGGCGATAGGAAGGAATGGTTTGTGGCGTATGGCAACTCTAACTACGTCAGAAGAACTAAGAGAAGTATATAGAGAGATCCGGTTCATTTTTGAATGTTATCCGCGCGAGGCGGAGAATATCCGTCGCCTGGCTCTGGAGGTAAAGACCGGTATTGAGGCTATAGACCCGCTGATCCAGGAAATGACCTCGGAAGTCTGCCCTCACTGCAAAAGTCCAAACTGTACGAATCTAAACGGCCGGTTTGACTGGTGTGACCTGATTTATTTGGCGGCGCTGGGGCTGGAGTTGCCCCCTTTCCGGGATGGTTTGAGAGATGAGGAACCGTGCCAGTTCCTGGCAGAAAGGGGCTGCGTCCTGCCTCGCGCCATGCGGCCGCATCGCTGTAACTGGTGGTATTGTGAACCCTTGCTGGAATTTATAGAAAGGTGGCCGCCCCGGAAACAACGCATGTTTATTTCTTCCCTGGAGAAAATAACCCTGACCCGGAAGAGAATGTGTGATGAGTTCAAGACGATACAGGATGGGGTTAGGAAGGCCGGCTAGGTTGCGTATCTTTGTTTGATCAATTCGTAAAAAAGACTTTTCACCGCTGAGCACGCAGAGTCCGCAGAGAAAAACTGTAAATTATTCAATATGTTATCTCGGCGTTCTCTGCGGTAATTTTGATTTTACAGGTATCTTGGTTAGGTTGTAAAAGAGGTAGCGGATATCTACTTTCTTGCCTTGCACCCCTCATTTTCCGGAATCCAGTTTGTGTGCCAAAATTTATAAAAGTCCGAAGACCGGATGGAGCCTTCCGGTATGGAAAGTTCCCGGCAGAGGCGAAGGAGCCTTTCTTTATCTGTAGATATAATATGATAAGACTTTTTTCGCCGCGAAAGGTAGTTTTCGTGTATGGATATGAAACCTCGCTCCGCCCAGGTTATAGCGTCGGGAATTTTTTCCAGGGGGAATATTTTGATTTTGAAATGGAATTTGCGACGTAAAGTTTCTATAATTTTGTCAAGTTTTGTCATGCACGGGACCTGACGTATTTTTCTCCGGTAAGATTTTAAAGGACTTTCCGCCAAGGAATCTTCCACTGTTATTTTTGACCTTTTACGAGTTCATAATCTTTATTGGTAGTTGCAACTTTCTATTGTCATATCGGCAATGAGCTGCACCAACTTAAACAAATAAAGACGAATATTTTTAACTGGCTGATAAAATGCAGGAAAAGTTACAGGTGGTTATTTCTGGATGGATACCGGGGTGAAGGTATTGTTTATTTTTACCCTGAGTTTTTTGTTTTTGTATTGTGCCAGTATGTTTTTAGAGTCCGTGTTGTCGAGAAAATTTATGGTGAGATGATCTACTTCGGTCCCGGTTATCCCGCTGGTGACCTTTACTGTTTGTAAGACGGTTTCTGTATGTTGTTTGACAAGATTAATGATAAATTTTTTTAATTCCGGATCTTCTGTCTTGAAAAAATCATCCCGCGTGTAGAGGGCGATGATTACATCATGGGTCAATGGGGGTTGGTTGACCAAGCCATAGAATACAAACTGCCTGTTGAGATTTAAGGATAGGCGGGCGCTGGTAATGTTAATAAAGTTGGTAAGTTCCATGTTAAGAAGGTGGGTTTCGAGTTTGTCTATACGCAGTTGAGCAGTGGCTATGGCATTATCCATCTCTCCCCATTTTTTCTGGGATTGATCCAGCCGCCAGAGGGCATAAGCCGAAAAAGTAACAGCCGATATGCTGACAATTATCGTTATAATGTTAAAAATGAGGTTTTTCTTATAATCCATAAAATAGTTCAGGAGACACTTTTTAATTTACTTTTACAGGCGATTGGTTTAAAGACTATAGCTAAAAGCCTAATAAAGTCAAATGGTTTTTGTCACAAGGATACTCACAGGGTAGATTCATGAACAAGAAACCGGGGCGTAAGGCCAAAGTAGAAAGAAAGACGAAAGAAACGGATATTTCTCTGAAATTCAGCCTGGATGGAGAGGGTAAAAGCGATATCAATAGCGGTATTGCCTTCCTCGATCACATGCTCACCCTTTTTGCCGCCCATGGATTTTTTGACCTGGTCTTAAGGGCCAGGGGAGATATAGAAGTGGATTTCCATCATACCGTTGAGGATATTGGTATATGCCTGGGAGACGCCTTGCGGGAGGCCCTGGGTGAAAAACAGGGTATAAGGCGCTATGGGCAGGCCATCATTCCGATGGATGAGGCATTGTGCCAGGTGGCAATAGATATCTCCAACAGGCCATTGCTGGTCTATAATGTTAAAATGAGACAGGGCAAGGTAGGGATGTTTGACACACAATTGGTCCCTGAGTTCCTGCAAGCCCTTGCCACGCGCGGGGGTATCACTCTCCATGTTAATGTTATGTATGGCCGAAATGCCCACCATATAATTGAAGCTGTTTTCAAGGCCATGGGAAGGGCTTTGGACATGGCTGTCAGCTTGGATGGCCGGGTTAGTGGTGTAATTTCAACCAAGGGTCTTATTTAATTGTTAGCGGCTCCATGTGAGGGAGTACAATGAATAGCATGGTGAAAGTCTGTTTTTTGGCGACTGCGCTTTGGATTTTATGTTGTGTATCCATAGGCTGCGGCGGTAAGCATGCTGAGTTAGAAAAAAAAGCCGGACTGACGGCAAAGGCCATAGCGGTTCTCCCTTTTGAGATGGAAACGGCGGGAGAGGCAGGCCAGCAATATGTGACCTGCAGTGTCTGCGGTAGCGCCTATAAAGGGGGACATATTGAGCCCAGGGCGGAAACTGTTCTGTCTGACCTGCTCTTTGAGAAGTTGAAGGACAAACCGGATATTATCCTACTGACGCCCGGGCAGAGCAAGGGGTTGTGGGCGGATGCCCTGGCCAGGTCGGGAGGTATGCCATATACGAAGATTTTGCAAGGGATTGGCGAGAAGTCAGGGGCTGACGCTGTATTGTATGGACGGATATTCCGGTATGAAGAACGGGAAGGCCGTACCTATAGTGTCCAGCGTCCTGCCTCTGTGGCTTTTGATCTGCATCTGGTGCGGACTTCTGACGGCGTTATTATGTGGAAGGGGCGCTTTGATGAGACACAGACCTCTTTAATGGAAAATATACTCAGGTTTCCTTCTTACCTTAAGAGAGGGGGTAAATGGCTTACGGCCGATGAACTGGCGGAAGAAGGCGTGGATAAAGTGATGGCGGATTTCCCTCGATAGCGATGAAAAATAAACCACAGAGCACACCGAGAAGAGACGGTTTCAACCGTTTGAACGGGTTAAGCTGCTTGAACTGTTATTAGCGGGGCAATTCCTCGGGCGTTTTTGGGCAAAAACGAGAATACAGGAGAACACAGAGGGGAAGAGCCAAAATCTGTTCTAACTTAGTGATATTTTTATTCTCTCTGTGCCCTCTGTGGTTAATCTTTTGGCAGTACCCCGTAGCTTTTTGCGGGGTAATTTATTGAGCATGAAGGAGCACTATCTATAACGTTATGATTGTTGTGCCGGCTATAGACTTGAAACAAGGCCGATGTGTTCGGCTGAGACAGGGCGATATGGCTCAGGAAACGGTGTTTTCCAACAACCCGGTGGAGATGGCGCTTAGATGGGAATCGGATGGGGCAGAATTGCTGCATATTGTGGATTTAGACGGCGCGGTAAGTAAAAGACCGGCAAACCACGAAAGTATCAAAAATATCCTCTCGGCGTTAAAAATACCGGTGCAGGTTGGTGGTGGTATCCGTGATAGTGAGACCATTAAGACATATCTTTCCTGGGGTGTAGATAGGGTGATTCTGGGCACGGTAGCCCACAGAAATCCAGATCTGGTGAAGGAGATGTGCCGTATCTTTCCGGGAAGGATTGTGGTTGGAATCGATGCCAGAAATGGAAAAGTGGCTGTCGAGGGGTGGACAGAAACAACGGATACCGATGTCCTGACGCTGGCCCAAAAATACGAAGATTTTGGAGTGCGGGCCATCATTTTTACCGATATCAAACGCGATGGTATGCAGACCGGCCCCAATATCGAAGCTACGAAATATCTGGCCCGTTCGGTAGGCGTGCCTATCTACGTCGCCGGCGGGGTTTCGACGCTGGATGATATTAAGAAAATCACGGCCATAGAAGATTACGGTGTAGAAGGAGTCATTACGGGTAGGGCAATTTATAGCGGGACGTTAAATTTCCGGGAGGCTGTATTGTTTACACGAAGCCCGGCCGCCGCACGATAGCAATCAGCACACAGCTATCAGCGTTCAGCTTACTGTGTTATTTGTCTTGGTTTTTTGCTGACAGCTAAGCGCTGACTGCTGAAAGCGTGAAGCCGGAAACAGTAGTTTCCGGATGAACACTATCTAGGTTTTCCTGGAAGTCTTGGTCATAAAGTGACTGATCTGCTGTTTGACCTTTTTACTTTTGCATTTTGGGCAGGAGGCTTTTTTCTTTTCATGTTCCGCAAGGCTTAACACCAACGTGAAGACTTCATTGCATTTCATACATTGATATTCATACGTGGGCATGTTGTTTCCCCCCTCCCCAATTTAACCTCGATGGGTCCCCCCTGCTCCAGCAAATTTCGCTCAGGAACATCGGATTCCATAAAAAATGGGGAAAGCCCAGATTTGCGACATTACCTATAGTAAATAGTCAGGGTTCACGGCAAACCGCCTTTTTAAGCCTCGGCTAAAGTAATTCGATCGCCACCCGCGCTTTTTGCGCTGTAAAGGGCTTTGTCTGCGGCTCGGATGAGGATATCCATATTTTCTTGTGGGGTCAGGCTGGGGCTGTAGATGAGCTTAGCCAGGCCAATGCTCAAGGAAGTTGGCTCCAGGTGTTCAGCATTGTATTTTGTCCGGATACGTTCGGCTATCTTCTTGGCCTGGTCTTCGGTGGCTTGAGTGACAATAACAGCAAATTCATCCCCACCGTATCTAAACCCCCAGTCTACGTTTTCGCGCACGGAAGACAGGATTACCTCTCCCAGTTTGTGAAGTAGAATATCTCCTTCTTGGTGTCCCTTTTGATCGTTAAAGTCTTTAAAGTCATCTATGTCCATGAGGATAAGAAATAGATTGTAACCCTGGCGGTACGCCCGGTAAGATTCCTCTTCCAGTTTGACGTTAAAATGCCGCCGGTTATAGATGTTTGTTAGCGCATCCCTTATAGAAAGGGTTTCCAATTCATGGCGCAAGGTTCTTTCACGAATGATGCGGTTAAATTTGGCTTCCAGTTCATCTATATTAAAAGGCTTGGATATGAAATCACTGGCCCCGGCCCTTATTACATCGGTGTATTTGTAGTCCGCATTGTAGGCAGTAATAACTATTATATCCGTGTTGTTGTACTTTTCTTTTACTTTTTTGGTTAATTCAACCCCGTCCAAACGGGGCATTTTTATGTCTGTGATCACGATGGTGTAAGAACCGGCGGCTAGTTTATCCAGGGCAGCCAAGCCATCTTCAGCCACATCACATTCATGTCCCAGCTTGTCCATAATCTCTGCCAGGAGGGCCCGAATAAACGGATCATCATCTACGGCCAGTATTTTCTGTTTTTCCATATCGTCGGTCGCTTTTTTAGAGTAAGTTGAAGGCGTTGTAACAGGTCCGGTTTTCCGCCGTGACAAATTTCTTATTTTACACCTTTTTAACAATTATATAAGGGATTTTTTTTATTCGTCAATCTATTTAACCGATATTGAGTTTTTTAATTGGGGCCTAGTGGTTTTCTACTGTGTATAAAAAAGAACAGCCGGGTGGCTGATAATCCCGGCTGTTCTACGGATAGGGAGAAAGGTTTTTTACTCGATATTAGTAACCATGCAACGTTCATGCCCAAAAGGGCCATAAATGTAACAGTTGGATTTTATTGCATAAATATATATTGATCCCTTGGGTGAGAAATGATCCGGGTTCAAAAAATTTAACTAAGTGCGGGACAGATAGCTAATTGTGCTCATAACATATTGATTTCTTTATTTTTATTGATAATTAAAAATTTTATACCAGCGAATTCGTCGTGGCGAATCTCCCGATTAAACCTTGCTGCAAGCCCTCATAAATCATTTCTTGTGGCTTGCGGTGATTTTTTATTGACATTTCATTCAGACTTATCTAGAATTTCGAAAATAAATTCTGATGGAAGAAATAGTAGATCGTCAAAAGTTGGCGGTAATCGTTGAGAAAAGCAAAATCTGTAAAAGAAAAGAGGTGATTAAGGTATGCGTAAGTTTCTATCTTTTCTTCTTGTGCTAGTAATGGCATTGTCTCTGGCCGTAGCGGTTGGTTGCCAGAAGAAGGAGGAGGCAGTTCCAGAGGCTCCGGCCCCTGAGGCAGCTCCGGCCCCTGAGGCAGCTCCGGCCCCTGAGGCAGCTCCGGCTCCTGAGGCAGCTCCGGCTCCAGCCCCTGAGGCACCTCCGGCTGGCCATTAATCAAACCGTGGCACGAAGTGGATAATAAAAGGGAGACCATCCGGTCTCCCTTTTATATTTTTAGTTTTAGGAATAGGCGTCAGTCCTCAAGAGGCCTTGTACCCTAGTTTTCTCAGCAAATTCAATCGCCAGGTTATATTACCTTCTTCTTCTACCCCCTTTGGTGAATAGCCGTCAATGACTCCGAGTATCCCTCGCCCCTGTTCTGTTTGCGCGATGATCACCTCTACAGGATTGGCCGTTGCGCAGTAAATGGCGCATACTTCCTGGCACAGTTTTATGGCATTTAAGACATTAATAGGAAAGGCGTTGCGCATGATAACTATAAACGAGTGGCCGGCCGCTATCTTCCCGACGTTGGCAATGGCAGCTTTTTTGAGTTCTTCATCATTAGCGGCTACCCGGACAAGACAGTCACCGGAGGCCTCACAAAAAGCCAATCCAAACTTTATGCCCGGGACTGAACTTACCAATATCTCATAAATATCTTCCACGGATTTGATGAAGTGGGTCTGGCCTAAGATAATATTACTGTTTGCCGGGACGTCCAACCGTTCTGTTAATAAATCCATCGTCTTTCCCTCCTTATCACTTAGTCATTGGTCAACACTCATTTGTCACTGGTTAAAAGTTTTCCACACTTAACCACTAACTGATGCCCGGTGACCAGTGGCGTCGCCTGTAACCAGGGCTATGGATTGTATCCGTTCACTGTTATCAGTTCACCGTTGTCCGTAAGAACCTGAAAAGCTTTTTTTCGGTGAACAGTCAATGGTAGTCGTATTTTCCGGCAACCGTCGCCCCTCAAAAAACGTGAAAAACCCCGAATGCTAAACGCTGAAGGTATTTTCCGTTATTCGGCCACCGTTGTCCGTGAAAAACACGAAAACGTCTTTTTCGGTGAACGGTGAACGGACAACGGTGAACGGTTACTATGGAGTTATAGTTGCGCCGTATTTGTTTTTTAATTCCAGAAAAAGTTTCCCCATAGCTTCTTCCTGCTTTGTTTCTATCAACCTGTTTTTGACCTCTTCCTTAACTTCATCAAAGGCCTTGGTCTTTGCTTCCTTTCTATCTTCTGCTTTGATGATATGATATCCAAATGCGGTCTTCACGGGTTCGCTCACCTCTCCTGTCCTGAGCGCGAATGCTGCTTTTTCAAATTCCGGAACCATCTGTCCACGCGGAAAGAATCCGAGTTCGCCCCCCTTATCTTTGCTGCCCGGATCTTCCGAGGAAGCCTGGGCCACCACAGCGAAATCCTCTCCTCCATCAAGACGCTTCTTGATTTCGCGTATCCGGGTTTCTGCTGCCCCCCAGTCATCGGGTTTGGCTTCAGAGGAGACCCTGACCAGGATATGCCGTGCCTTGACCATCTCCGGCTCTTCAAATTCAGCTTTATGCTCAGAATAATAGTTGGCTATCTCTTTGTCTGTTACCTTGATCTTAGCAAAGACATATTTGGTTACAAATTCCTGGGCCAGGACGGTATCGACCAGCTCATTGATTTTTTCGGCCAGGGCCTTGTTGCGATCCAGCTTACGGGCGCGCGCTTCCTGAGAGAGCAAAGAGATTTGGACCCAGCGATCAATGAGATTTTGTTTGAATTGAGGGTTTTGCCTGATCATCTTCTGATATTCCGGCGGTAAAGAATTCACCCTTTGGTCGAGGGCCTCAACCGTCAAGACCTGTTTGCCTGCCTTAGCGACGATCTTATCATTTTTTGCAGACTTATCTGCCCAGGTCAGGGATGATACTAAAAGTAAAAGACAGACAACTCCCAGACAGATAGATAGAACAACCAGCCTCAATCTTTTCATAAACATTTCCTTTCTATTTTGTTTATTATTAGCGGATGACGGATCCGGGGGGATAGTAACCGCTTTTGACTGTGGTATTTGGATAGACCAATGATCTTTGTCCAAGGATAGTCCCTGGATTGGTGACCGAGTTGCAGCCCGTTTGTACGCCGTCACCTAAGATTGCGCCGAGTTTACGGAGCAGGGTGGGATATTCTTTCCCTTGAGTCCTGATAGTGATAGGTGCATTAAGGAGTTTCAGGTTGGCCAATTTGGTTCCAGCCCCGAGGTTGCAGTTGCTCCCCAGGATGCTGTCTCCCATGTAGGCAAAATGTCCGGCCTTGGCGCCATCCAGCATGATAGAGTTTTTTATCTCGGTGGTATGCCCTACTATACAATGCGCGCCAAGCAGGCAAGTCCCCCGGATATAAGCGCCCTGACGGACCTCCGTCCGATCGCCTATTATGGTCGGGCCTTTGATCAGGGCCCCGGGCTCAACGACTATGCCGCGGCCAATAGCTATTCCTTCATCCGCCAGGACACAGCCGGCATACAAAACAGAGGCCCCCTCCAGAACCTTTCCGTTTTTGACGACCTTCATCTTTCCCTTGGTGGCATCTCCGGGTATTATCTCTATACCTTTTTGCAGTAGTTTTCCTTCATGTACCACCAGGGTGGCCCTAAGTGGCACAGAAAGAGGCAGGCCGGTTACAGGGTTTACCGCTATAGCCTGCAATAGGTAGGCTTTTAATTTCGGTAACACCTCCCAAACCAGATTAACCCCCGCGAATAAGTCCCGGTGATGGAACCCTTCCAGGTCAAATAGGTCTTCCGGCTTTAGCAAGTTCAGCTCCTTAGAAGATGATAAATCTTTCCCGTGCACTTTTTATCTTTATGTTGCCTGGCGTGGGGGAAAATTGTTATAAATTATCTGAGATTGCAGGTAAAGATGCAAGGAAAAACTGGAATAGTTTAATTTTTTGATAGATCATGTTATATAAAGGCAAAATTTGACTAAGGGCGAGAGGGGGAGAAGGATGATCTCCTTGGTTCGTGCTGATAGTGAAGAGGGCCGTCAAAGATTACGCGCCCTTGGGACCAGACAAATCAACTTTGCTAAAGATCATGAGTTGGCTGTAGCCGGGATTCTGGAAGAGGTGCGCGTCGGCGGTGATAAGGCCCTTATTAAATATATACGCCAATTTGATGCACCTGATCTAAAAAAATCTTTTTTGAGAGTTAAGGCGGCGGAGTTCAAAAATGCCTATAGGCGGGTGGATAAAAATTTCTATGCTACTTTGAATAAGGCCATTCGTCAGATTGAGGATTTTCACTCCAGGCAGCGAGAACAATCCTGGATAGTAACCAGAGAAAACGGGTCCATGGTCGGCCAGTTGGTTCGTCCGGTAGATATTGCCGGCCTGTATGTACCCGGCGGCAAGGGGGGAGAGACGCCGCTTATCTCGTCTGTATTAATGAATGCCATTCCGGCCCGGATAGCCGGTGTCCCGCGAATTGTCCTTACCACCCCGCCCTCTCCCGGGGGCGGAGTAAATCCGTACTTGTTGGTGGCAGCACAGGAAGTGGGTATAGAAGAGGTCTATAAGGCGGGCAGCGTCTGGGGTATCGCAGCGCTGGCCTTTGGCACCCGGACAGTGCCAAAAGTAGATATAATCGTTGGTCCGGGCAATGTTTACGTGACATTGGCGAAGAAACTATTATCCGGTATGGTAGGCATAGATATGATCGCCGGCCCAAGCGAGGTATTGGTTATTGCCGACGCTACAGCTCGTCCCGAGATCGTTGCTGCCGACCTCTTATCTCAGGCTGAACACGACGCCCTGGCCACAGCGTTGTTGCTTACCCCGTCGGTAAAACTGGCGCATGCAGTCATAGCTTTTCTCAAAAAACAGATCAAACAATTAGTGCGGCATGAAATCGCCCGGGCCTCACTGGAGCAGAATGGGGTTATATTTGTGGTAGATGATGTGGCGGATGCCATACGGATAGCTAATGAAATTGCTCCGGAGCACTTGGAGCTTATAGTGCGGGAACCTTTTGCCTGGTTGGGTGAGATAAGGCATGCCGGCGCATTATTTATAGGAGAATTTTCTCCGGAACCCATGGGGGACTATATCGCCGGTCCCAATCATGTCCTCCCCACGATGGGTACGGCCCGCTTTGCTACTGCCTTGGGAGTTCAGCATTTCTTAAAGAGGACCAGCCTTATTTATTATACCGAGAAAAGTTTCGTCCAGGATGCCGGAGATGTTATTCGAATGGCAGAGAGAGAAGGGCTTACTGCCCACGCCCGGGCGGTATCTATCAGGCTGAAGAGATAGACAACAATGTTGACGGCTTTGTAAAAAGTCCATTTGCTGCGAAATAGCGATCAGCCGTCAGCGGTCAGTTTGAGGCACTATTCCACTTTCTGAAAGCTGAGAGCCGAATGCTGATTGCTCCATTTAAAGAGGCAGACCGAACCTTTTCTTCCTGGAAATCCTTAGAGGGATTTCTCTTGACTAGATAATTTATTCATTGTATATAAATTTTTTTAAACTTCGGCTAAAATTCCCTAAAGATTTTATTAACTAGAGAATATTATCTCAAAATAGCCGTTTGTAATATTTATTTGATTTAACACATAAAGTTTTATGGATTGATTTGCTGGCGTAGCTCAATTGGCAGAGCAGCTGATTTGTAATCAGCAGGTTGCGGGTTCGAGTCCCATCGCCAGCTCCAGCCATGTTTATTTAGATTGGAGAGGTTCCCGAGCGGCCAAAGGGAGCAGACTGTAAATCTGCCGGCGACGCCTTCGGAGGTTCGAATCCTCCCCTCTCCACCATTTTTAGGTTGAATACAGGAGTAGGCAGGGTCAGGTTTTTCTGGTCTTGTAGAGAGTGCGCCCACGTTATTATTTTTTAAGGCGTTGTTTAATTAGGCGTGTTTATCTGAATGCGTAAGCGGGAATAGCTCAATTGGCTAGAGCATCAGCCTTCCAAGCTGAGGGTTGCGGGTTCGAGACCCGTTTCCCGCTCCAATAAGAAAAAAACAGAATATAGGATTCAGGATACGGGAGACAGAATTATAAAGGCTAAATTCTGACTCCTGAGTTCTGTATTCTGAATTCTGTGTTATAGCGCCCACGTAGCTCAGTTGGCAGAGCACTTCCTTGGTAAGGAAGAGGTCACCGGTTCAATCCCGGTCGTGGGCTCCACGTTAGGGCGTATGTAAGATTATGTTCAGTTTATAATTCTGCTTAAATTTAAGGAGGATTTTGAGATGGGGAAGAAGAAATTTGAGCGTAAGAAGCCGCATGTAAACATAGGGACGATAGGGCATATAGATCATGGTAAGACGACGTTAACGAGTGCGATAACGTCGGTGTTATCGAAGGCGGGATTTGCGGAGCATATACCGTTTGATCAGATAGACAAGGCGCCGGAGGAGAGGGAGAGGGGAATAACGATAGCGACGGCGCATGTGGAGTATGAGACGGATAAGCGGCATTATGCGCATGTGGACTGTCCCGGACATGCCGACTATATAAAGAATATGATAACGGGAGCGGCGCAGATGGACGGTGCGATATTGGTAGTGGGTGCGGATGACGGTCCGATGCCGCAGACACGGGAGCATATATTGTTGGCGCGTCAGGTGGGAGTGCCGAGCATGGTGGTATTTTTGAACAAGGTGGACATGGTGGACGATCCTGAGCTGATCGAGTTAGTGGAGCTGGAGTTGAGGGAGCTGTTGTCGAAGTATGAGTTTCCTGGGGATGATATACCGATAGTGCCTGGGAGCGCCTTGAAGGCTTTGGAGTGCAGTTGCGGCAAGAAGGATTGTGTGAATTGTGGGCCGATATGGAAGTTAATGGATGCGGTGGACAGTTATATACCGAATCCGGTGCGGGATATAGACAAGCCATTTTTGATGCCGGTGGAAGATGTCTTCAGCATATCCGGTCGTGGCACGGTGGTGACGGGCCGGGTAGAGCGAGGGATGGTCAAGGTAGGAGAAGAGGTGGAGATAGTAGGGATACGTCCGACGACGAAGACGGTATGTACCGGTGTGGAGATGTTTCGTAAGATATTGGATCAGGGGCAGGCCGGGGACAATATAGGGGTGCTGCTTAGGGGTACGAAGCGTGATGAGGTAGAGCGAGGCCAGGTGGTAGCGAAGCCTGGGAGCATAACGCCGCACACGAAGTTTAAGGCGGAGTCGTACATATTGACGAAGGAAGAGGGAGGGCGGCATACGCCGTTTTTCAACGGGTACAGGCCGCAGTTTTATTTTCGGACGACGGATGTCACCGGGATAGTGAAGCTGCCGGATGGAGTGGAGATGGTGATGCCTGGGGACAATGTATCGATGGAGGTGGATTTAATTACACCGATAGCGATGGAGAAGGAGCTCAGGTTTGCTATTCGAGAGGGTGGACGCACCGTTGGGGCAGGCGTCATCAGCGAAATAATGGAATAAACGAGATAAAAATAAGGGATAGGTCCTATGCGAGATATTGTGACTTTGGCATGCACTACTTGTAAACAGAGAAATTATACGACCACTAAAAACAAACGCAAGACGACAGAAAAACTGGAGTTTAAAAAATATTGCCGTTTTTGCCGGTTGCATACTATTCATAAAGAAACCAAGTAGTGAAATCCCTGCAGGCCAGTAGCTCTAACGGCTAGAGCACCGGACTCCAAATCCGGGTGATGGGGGTTCGAATCCCTCCTGGCCTGCCATTTTACTGCGCTATATTTTGGGGATAGAATGAAGATAACGGCCGAGGAAAAGAAAAAAAATAAAGTGACCCGGAAAGCTCTTGTTAAGGGTGAAAGCCAGAGTGAAAAAGTAAATCAGGAGACCAAGGTCAGTATCCTAGATACCGTAAAAGATAAGGTAGGGTTTATAGAGAAGGCCGGACAGTTTTTACGCGAAGTAAGGGTTGAATTTAAAAAAGTGGCCTGGCCGTCACGGAAGGAGGCTATGGGTACGACATTTGTGGTTATCGTACTCGTGCTTATAATTGCCCTCTTTCTCGGCCTTATTGATATGGCCCTGGCTAAATTGATCAAGATTTTTATTAAGTAAAAATAAGGAAGTTTTTAATGGTGTGGTAATTGGGGAGGATATGGTACATAAGTGGTATATAGTACATACTTATTCGGGATATGAACAAAAAGCTAAGGCGGCTTTAGAGGAGCGCATTAAGTCTTTACACCAGGAAGATCTCTTTTCTGAGGTTCTTCTCCCAACAGAAAAGGTTGTAGAAATGGTTAAGGGAGAACGAAAGACCTCCTTGCGCAAATTTTTCCCGGGATACATACTGGTGTGTATGGAACTGACCGATGAGACGTGGCATACCGTTAAAAATACTCCAAAGATTACAGGGTTTGTCGGTGGAACAGAGAGACCAATACCGCTTTCAGATGAAGAGGCAGGAAAAATTGTTAACCAGATGAAGGAGGGGGCTTTAAAACCGAAGCCCAAGTACCTTTTTGAAAAAGGTGATGAGGTTCGGGTCATTGATGGTCCTTTTACCAACTTTAATGGTGTAGTGGATGAGGTTAAACCGGAAAAAGGTAAGATTCGAGTCCTGGTCAGTATATTTGGACGGGCGACCCCGGTTGAGCTGGACTTTGTCCAGGTCTCTAAAATTTGAGAATTAAGGAGTAAGGCAGATGGCCAAAAAAGTTATTGCAAATATAAAGCTTCAGGTGCCGGCCGGGCAGGCTAACCCTTCGCCCCCTATCGGCCCGGCCTTAGGACAGCATGGTGTTAATATCATGGAATTTTGCAAGGCGTTTAATGCAAAAACCCAGGGACAGGAAGGGATGATTATCCCTGTAGTTATAACGGTCTATGCTGACCGGTCCTTTAGTTTTATCACCAAGACTCCGCCTGCAGCGGTTCTTCTAAAGAAAGCGGCGCAGATAGCCAAGGGTTCAAGCCAACCGAATAAAGAAAAGGTAGGCAAGGTATCCCGTAGTCAGATTGAGGAGATTGCCAAACTTAAGATGCCGGATCTCAATGCGGTTGATCTGGCGGGCGCCGTAAAGACCATCGAGGGTACAGCTAGGAGTATGGGTATTGAAATTGTATAGTTAATGTTCATCTGAAAACCCAAGGATTCCGGATGGAACCTAATTGGTTAATTATATTAAATTAATTTGGAGAAAGAGAATGGCCGGGAAAAAGCTCAGAAAGATAAAAGAAGAGTTGGACGTGAGTAAGAGGTACGCCTTTGAAGAGGCTGTTGAATTAGCTGTAAAGAACAGTTGCGCCAAGTTCGACGAGTCTGTGGATATTGCCATTCGCCTCGGAGTTGATCCCAGACATGCGGAACAAATGGTCAGAGGAGCCGTGGTTTTGCCTCATGGGACAGGCAAGACTGCGCGCGTGCTGGTTTTTGCCAAGGGAGACAAGGCGCTGGAGGCCAAAGAAGCCGGCGCAGATTATATCGGAGACGATGACCTCATCGAGAAAATCAAACAAGGATGGCTGGAGTTTGATAAGGCAGTGGCTACGCCGGATATGATGGGGGTAGTAGGCAAGATTGGTAAGATTTTAGGTCCCAGAGGTCTGATGCCAAATGCCAAGGTGGGTACGGTTACATTTGATGTGGCCAGGGCAATTCGTGAAATAAAGGCCGGCAAGGTAGAATTTAGAGTAGAAAAGGCAGGTATAGTGCATGCTCCGGTAGGCAAGGTTTCTTTCGGGGTAGAGAAGATATTGCAGAACGTCGCCGCTTTTTTTGAGGTTATATTACGGTTAAAGCCTGCCAGCAGTAAAGGGACTTATGTGCAGAGCATAGGCATTTCTACAACTATGGGCCCGGGGGTCAATATCGACCCGCTCCAGATTAAGGCCTTGGTCAAGTAGGCCCTGGAATGCGCTGATGATTAAAAATTGATGAGGTTGTAAAAGGTCTGAAAAGGCTACTTTCTGTTATCCCTGCGGAAGCCGTCAAAAATTGCAATATAAAAGTAAGTGGTCAAAGACAGTAGGCACACGGTTACGGTACGTGTTTAATTGAGCGATTCAACCTACCGAGACAACTTGTTTCGTGCCTCTGGCTTTGACAGAATTAACTGTCATAAGGAAAGGAGGGTGAATATTGAAGCGCGCTGAAAAAGAAGAAGCAGTAAAGGACCTGCATGCCAAGCTGGAACAGTCTCGGGCGACGGTGCTTGTAGACTATCGCGGTCTTAAGGTAGAGGCGCTGAACGCGCTCAGGTTACAATTGCGCAATTCCCGGGCTGAATATAAGGTCGTAAAGAATAACCTTACCAAGCTGGCCGCAGAAGGGACAGATGCGGCGGCCTTGCGCGACTATCTGACCGGGCCATGTGCCTTGGCCATCGGGTATGATGATCCGGTCACCATGGCTAAGGTTCTGACTGAGTTTGCCAAGAACAACCCAAACCTGGAGATCAGAGGCGGGGTATTGCAGGGCAAATTCATCAGCGAGGATGATGTCAAATCGTTAGCAACCCTGCCGGGCCGTGAGGTGCTCCTGGGTAAGTTATTATCAGTATTGGTATCGCCTCCTACCGGGTTGGTGCAGGTTTTCAGTGGTATTATCCGGAAGTTTTTATACACACTAAAGGCTATCCAGGATCAAAAAACGGCCTCATCTTCATAAGGATGGGCCGGGTATTTATTAATATATTATATAATTGTTTAGGGAGGATGTAAGGGAAATGGCTAATATTAATAAAGAAGATGTTATTACGTTTATATCTAACATGACGGTACTCGAGCTTTCCGAATTGGTTAAAGAGTTGGAAGATAAGTTCGGGGTTACCGCAGCCGCTCCTGTGGCTGTAGCCGCACCCGCAGCCGGTGGAGCAGCGGCTGCGCCGGCAGAAGAAAAGACGGAGTTCGACGTTATCCTGACTGGTGCCGGAGACAAGAAAATCCAGGTAATCAAGGAAGTACGTGCTATTACCGGCCTTGGACTTAAAGAGGCGAAGGACTTGGTAGAAGGTGCGCCTAAGCCCGTTAAAGAGAGCGTACCTAAGGAAGAGGCTGAAAAAATTAAAAAGCAGTTAGAAGAGGCCGGAGGTACTGCAGATATCAAGTAAATGCAATTTAATAGAAAAATTTTCGGATAAAGTCATTTATTAGGTAGAGTAGGATGCCCCTTGAGCTCAAGGGGCATCCTTGCTTAATCTATTGGTTAGCGGCTTGTTTTTAGGGATCAATATACTAAGCCTGTTTATTCGGTTCCTTGCAGAAGGTAACCTGTAAGGCTAATTTCGAATGAACCAGGAAGAGAGAGGGAAGATGGGACAATCTTTTTCGACTATGCAGAGAATAAGGAAGGATTTTGGTCGCATAGGCAGGGTTATTGATATACCTGATCTTATGGAGATGCAACGCAGGTCGTATGAGCGTTTTCTGCAAAAGGATGTGCCTCCCGAAAAAAGAGAAGACGTAGGACTGCAGGGAGTTTTCAAGAGTGTATTTCCTATAAAGGATTTTAGCGGCACTTCTTCACTGGAATTTGTTCATTATGCATTTGGAGAACCCAAGTATAGTGTTGAAGAATGCCTGCAAAGGGATATGACCTATGAAGCGCCTTTAAAGATAACGGTAAGGCTTGTTTCTTATGATGTAGATAAGGATATCGGTACGCAGAGCATAAGGGATATAAAGGAGCAGGAGATTTATTTCGGCACCATTCCCCTTATGACCGCCCGCGGGACCTTCATAATCAATGGTACGGAAAGGGTTATCGTCAGTCAGTTACAACGCTCGCCGGGTATCTTTTTTGACCACGACCAGGGGAAGACACATTCGAGCGGGAAGGTTCTTTATTCGGCAAGAATAATTCCGATTCGTGGTTCCTGGGCCGATTTCGAATTCGATCACAAGGATGTTCTCTATGTGCGTATCGACCGCCGCAGGAAGTTCCCGGTTACTGCCTTGCTCAAGGCGCTTGGCTATTCAACAGAGCAATTACTGGGGTATTTTTACCAGGCGGAGACCATTTTTATTGACCAAGGTGGTATTAAAAAACGTTTTGTCCCGGAATTGTTTATTGGGAAAAAGGCGGTACGAGACATTGTTGATCCAGAGACCAAGGAGGTAATCGTTAAGAAGAACCGTAAGATTACAAGGATGGCGGCCAATAAGATAGAAGATGCCAAAATAGAGACTATCCCTCTTGACTTTGAAGATATCAAGGGGTCAATCATGGCCCGCGATCTAATTGACCCGGCCACCGGAGAGGTTCTGATCTCATGTAATGAAGAAATTACCGAGGATAAGTTCCAGTTAATCAAAGAGAAAAATATCCCGGCGTTTGAAACTCTGTATATAGATGGAGTAAAGGTCGGCCCTTCCCTGCGCGATACCATGCTCTTGGACAGGGTTAACACCCCGGAAGAAGCCATAATGGACATCTATCGCCGACTCCGGCCCAGCAGCATACCCACTCCGGAGATAGCCAATACCTTTTTCAATTCTCTCTTTTTCAGCCCGGAAACTTATGACCTTTCCGATGTAGGACGCTATAAATTGAATCTCCGGCTTAAGATGGATAGTTCTGTTACGGACCGAACCCTGAGGAAGGAAGATATCCTGGAGGCCGTGCGCTATCTTATTAAACTTAAGGATACCCAGGGCCCGGTGGATGATATCGACCATCTTGGAAATCGCCGTGTTCGGGCGGTGGGTGAGCTGATTGAAAATCAATATCGCATCGGTTTAGTGCGTATGGAAAGGGCCATCAAGGAGCGTATGAGCCTTCAAGAGATTGAGGCCGCAATGCCGCATGATCTCATTAATCCCAAGCCGGTTTCTTCTGCCGTCAAGGAATTTTTTGGCACCAGTCAGCTTTCACAGTTTATGGATCAAAACAATCCGCTTTCTGAGATAACTCATGAAAGAAGACTAAGCGCCCTTGGCCCGGGCGGTCTTTCTCGTGAGCGCGCCGGTTTTGAGGTAAGGGACGTGCACCCGACCCATTATGGGCGGATATGCCCGGTCGAGACCCCGGAAGGGCCGAATATCGGCCTTATTGTTTCTCTCAGTACCTATGCCAAGGTAAACCATTATGGATTTATCGAGACGCCTTATCGTGAAGTAATGAATGGGGTCGTTACTAAGAAAGTTCGTTATCTTTCCGCCCTGGATGAGCAGGATCATGCTATCGCTCAGGCTAATGCGCCTATAGATGCAAAAGGTAATTTTTTGCGTGATATTGTCTCTGCCCGCCGCGATGGCGAGTTCGTTATGGTACGTCCGGAAGAAATAACCTTTATGGACGTTTCGCCTAATCAGTTAGTAAGTGTCGCCGCTTCTCTAATCCCCTTTTTGGAGAATGACGACGCCAACAGGGCCTTGATGGGGTCAAACATGCAGAGGCAGGCGGTGCCTCTTTTGAAGGCAGGCGCTCCGGTGATTGGCACCGGTCTCGAAGGTGTTGTGGCCCGGGATTCCGGAGCTGCGGTAGTGGCCAGGGGCCATGGTTACGTGGAAGAAGTGGATGCCAATCGTATTGTAGTACGTTATGAAGATGAAGAGCATCCAAGGCGATCAGCGGGAGTGGAGATTTACAGACTTATCAAGTTCCAGAAGTCAAATCAGAGCACCTGCATAAATCAAAAACCGATTGTGCACAGAGGAGATGTTGTACGCCCCGGTCAGATAATTGCGGATGGCCCGGCTACGGAAAAAGGCGAACTGGCATTGGGTAAGAACATAATGGTAGCCTTTATGCCCTGGGGTGGATGCAACTTTGAGGATTCTATACTGGTCAGCGAACGATTAGTAATGGACGATGTTTTTACGTCTATTCATATCGAACAGTTTGAGACGGTAGCCCGGGACACAAAATTGGGGAAAGAGGAGATTACCCGTGATATCCCTAACGTAGGCGAGGAGGCCCTTAAGGATTTAGATGAAAGCGGTATCGTTCGGGTTGGGGCCGAGGTGAAAGCGGGCGATATTCTGGTTGGTAAGGTGACGCCTAAGGGTGAGACGCAACTTTCGCCGGAAGAGAAACTCTTGCGGGCTATTTTTGGTGAAAAAGCGGGAGATGTAAAGGATACATCACTACGTGTACCTCCGGGTATCGAAGGCATTATTATTGATGCTAAAGTCTTTTCCAGGCGTGGTGTAGATAAAGATGAACGGGCCAGGTTTATCGAAGACGAAGAAGTTACCCGTCTTCGAAGGGATGAAGCTGACGAACTGGCTATTGTGGAAAAGAACACCAGACGCCGGCTGGAAAAGCTTATGGTGGGCAAAAAGGTAGCCGTTTCATTAAAAGATGCAAAAGGCAAGATCGCTGTTCGTAAGGGTGAAGAAGTTACTGCGGGTGCCCTGGCCAGGATACCCTTACACAAAATCCGTGACATAACTTTCCCTGAGAAGACCAAGATCGAGCCGGAAATAGAAAAGATTCTAGATAATCATGAGGAACAGGCAGCCCTTATCAAGATGGTTTTTGATGACAGGATTAACCGCTTTAAAAAGGGTGATGAGTTGCCTCCCGGCGTGATAAAAATGGTCAAGGTCTATGTGGCCACTAAACGAAAACTTTCCGTCGGCGACAAGATGGCCGGCCGCCATGGCAATAAGGGTGTGGTCTCAAGAATAATGCCGGTAGAGAATATGCCCTATTTTGAAGATGGAACACCTATGGATATTGTTTTAAATCCGCTTGGCGTTCCCTCACGTATGAACGTAGGCCAGGTTTTAGAAACCCATCTCGGATGGGCAGCAAAAGGGCTGGGAGAGCAGATAGGAAACTTGATTGATAATTGCCAGGTAGCGGCCCTGCGTAAAAAACTAAAGGCTATATTCTCTTCCGAACAATATAAAAAACTTTTCGGGAACATGACCGATGAAGAATTATTAAAGTTTGCTGAGGATTATAGGAACGGTGTGCATATGGCTACGCCGGTTTTCGACGGAGCGGAGGAATCGGACATAAGGGGATTATTAGCCGAGGCCGGTGTTTCGGAATCGGGCCAGGCCACCCTTTGTGACGGTCGAACGGGAGAGACATTTGACCAGAAGGTGACTGTTGGCATTATGTATATGCTGAAATTACATCATCTGGTTGATGACAAGATACACGCCCGTTGTACAGGCCCATATTCCCTGGTTACTCAACAGCCCTTGGGCGGCAAGGCCCAATTCGGCGGCCAGCGGCTTGGTGAAATGGAAGTCTGGGCCATGGAGGCCTATGGCGCTGCTTATTCCTTGCAAGAGTTCCTTACGGTCAAGTCGGATGATGTGTCCGGACGGACGAGAATGTATGAGAAGATAGTTAAGGGTAACAATACCCTGGAAGCAGGTCTGCCCGAGTCATTTAATGTCCTGGTAAAAGAACTCCAGGGTTTAAGTTTAGATGTAGAATTAATAGAAAAAGAGTAGGCGTTCAGCATTCAGCGATCAGTCCGCCTAGAGTTTTTCCGGAAAGCTGACGGCTTATTAACAGATTAACTTAAAAGAGGAAGAAAGCAAGGAGTAGAGATGGACGATCTATATAGTTATTTTGCCAGATCAAAAGATCCTTCAAACATTGACTTCGTGCGAATTTCTTTAGCCTCGCCGGATAAGGTTCGAGAGTGGTCGCATGGTGAAATCAAAAAACCGGAGACAATAAATTATCGTACATTTAAACCGGAGCGCGACGGTCTGTTTTGCGCCAAGATTTTCGGCCCGGCTAAAGATTATGAGTGTAACTGCGGCAAATATAAACGGATGAAGCATCGTGGAGTGGTATGTGAGAAATGCGGTGTGGAAGTTATACAGTCAAAAGTAAGACGGGAACGGATGGGTCACATTGAACTGGCTGCGCCGGTAGCGCATATATGGTTTTTAAAGAGCCTGCCCAGCAAGGTGGGCAACCTCCTCGATTTTACACTTAAAGAACTGGAGAAAGTCCTTTATTTTGAATCCTATGTGGTAACCGAGTCTTCCATAGACGCCTTGCCGGTAGGGACGTTGCTTTCAGAAGACCGGTACAGACAGGTTAAAGAAGAGTTTGGAACGCAAGTTAAGGCAGGTATCGGGGCGGAAGTCATTAAGTATATGCTTTCCAATCTGGATATAAACGCCCTGTCAGTGAGCTTGCGTGAGGAACTCCAGAAGACCAGTTCAGAAGCCAAGCGGAAAAAGCTCAGCAAGCGGCTACGGGTTGTGGAGGCCTTCAAGGATTCAGGCAACCGTCCGGAGTGGATGATCCTGGATGTGGTGCCGGTTTTACCGCCGGATTTAAGACCGTTGGTGCCCCTGGATGGCGGCCGGTTTGCCACTTCGGATTTAAACGATCTTTACCGACGGGTAATTAACCGCAATAATCGTTTAAAACGATTAAAGGAACTGGATGCCCCCGATATCATAATCCGCAATGAGAAAAGAATGCTCCAGGAAGCAGTTGATGTCCTGTTTGATAACGGGCGGCGGGGCAAAGTGGTGACCGGCCCGAACAAGAGGCCACTTAAGTCGTTAAGTGACATGTTGAAAGGCAAACAGGGCCGATTCCGGCAAAATCTGCTGGGCAAACGAGTGGACTATTCCGGGCGTTCGGTTATCGTGGTCGGCCCTGATCTCCGATTGCATCAGTGCGGTTTGCCTAAAAAGATGGCCTTGGAACTTTTTAAACCCTTTATTTACAATCGATTGGAGCAGAAAGGTTATGTAACGACGATTAAAAGCGCCAAGAAAATGGTGGAGAAGGAAGTTCCGGAGGTATGGGACGCACTGGACGAAGTGGTGAGGGAATATCCGGTCCTCCTGAACCGGGCGCCTACGCTTCATCGTCTGGGCATCCAGGCCTTTGAGCCGGTTCTGGTAGAAGGTAAGGCCATTCAACTTCATCCCCTGGTCTGTATGGCTTTTAATGCAGACTTCGACGGTGATCAGATGGCTGTTCATGTCCCCGTGTCTATTGAGGCTCAAATAGAGGCCCGGGTTCTGATGATGTCCACCAATAATATTCTTTCGCCGGCGCATGGTGAACCGATTATTATTCCTACGCAGGATGTGGTGTTGGGAATATATTACATGACGCGTAGCCGGGCGCTGGCTAAGGGCGAGGGTAAGGTGTTTGCAGGGCCGGAAGAAGTTCAGATGGCCTATGATGCCGGTGCGGTCGATCTTCAAGCCCAGATTAAAGTGCGCTTAAATGGTAAGTTAGTAGATACGACGACGGGGCGGATATTACTTGGGGATATCTTACCGGAAGAAATCCCGTTTGATATTATTAATCGCCCCATGAAGAAAAAGGAACTCGCCCAATTGATTGATAAGTGCTACCGGGGGGCGGGCATTAAAAAGACGGTCCTGTTAGCTGACCGCTTAAAAGATATGGGGTACAAATATGCCACCAAGGCGGGTATTTCCATTTCTATCGCGGACATGGTTATCCCGGCCAAGAAGGCGGGAATCTTAAATAAGGCCCAAAGTGAAGTGCATGCGGTAGAGAAACAATATACTGACGGTTTAATCACCGACGGAGAAAAATATAATAAGGTAATTGATATCTGGGCTAAGGCCACGGATGATGTAGCCGCGGAGATGATGCGGGGCATAGCCGTACAGCGCATAAAGGGCAAAGACGGTCGCGCCATAGAGACGCCTAGTTTTAATCCCATATACATGATGGCTGATTCCGGCGCTCGGGGGAGCAAAGATCAGATCCGGCAGTTGGCGGGTATGAGGGGTCTTATGGCCAAGCCTTCCGGTGAAATAATCGAAACCCCGATCACGGCAAATTTCAGGGAAGGTCTTACTGTGCTACAATATTTTGTATCGACACACGGTGCACGTAAAGGTCTGGCCGATACCGCCTTGAAGACGGCTAATTCCGGTTACTTGACCCGGCGGCTGGTCGATGTAGCCCAGGACTGTACGATTACGGAGGAGGATTGCGGCACTATCGATGGTATCACTATGGAGCCGTTAATCGAGGGAGGCGAGATTATTCAGCGCGTTGGCGATCGTATTCTCGGCCGTGTGGTCCTTGAGGATATTAATGACCCATTGACCGGTGAAATTCTGGTAAATGCCAATGAGGAGATTACAGAGTCCCACGTTCAGAAGATAGAGGATGCCGGTATTGAGCGGGTGAAAATCCGCTCTGTGCTTACCTGCCGTTCTAAGCACGGGGTTTGTATCAAGTGTTACGGCCGTGATCTGGCGCGTGGAAAGATGGTCAACATCGGAGAGTCCATCGGTATTATTGCGGCACAGTCTATTGGTGAACCAGGAACGCAGCTTACCATGCGTACCTTCCATATCGGCGGTACAGCCAGCAGAAGGGTGGAGCAAGCCGAAATCCATGCCCGGAACGAAGGGCGGATAAAGTTTATTAACCTGCACACGGTTCGTAATGTAGCGGGTGGCCTGGTCGCTATGAATCGTAATGGTGAAATAGCTGTTGTAACTGAGGATGGACGGGAACGTGAGCGTTATCCGGTGACCTACGGGGCGCAGATCTACGCCGAGGACGGACAACCGGTCAACGCCAATGATCTCCTGGCGAATTGGGATCCTTATACCATCCCGATTTTGACCGATGTTTCCGGCCGGGTCAAATTTGGCGATATCGTAGAAGGCGTCACCATGCAGGAGAAGCTGGACCCCGTCACCGGTAAGGCCAGCAGGGTTGTTGTTGAATGTAAGGATTCCAGCGTTCGGCCGCGCGTTTCCATAAAGGATGAGAGCGGCAAGACCCTCAAGATCCCCGGTTCTACGTCTGAGGCCCGCTATCTTATGCCTATCGGCGCCATCGTTATGGTGGCGGAAGGCAACATGGTCAATGCGGGAGAGGTCATTGCGCGTATCCCCCGGGAAACAACAAAAACTAAAGATATCACCGGCGGATTGCCTCGGGTAGCGGAACTCTTTGAGGTGCGAAAACCAAAAGAGTTTGCGGTGATCAGCGAGATTGACGGTGTGGTCAGCTTCGGCAAGGACGTAAAAGGTAAGCGAAGGGTTGTAGTAAAACCTGACGTTGGAGAGTCTAAGGAATATCTTGTTGCCAAAGGCAAGCACATCAGTGTCCATGAAGGGGATTTTATCCGGGCCGGGGAGGCTCTTATGGATGGTTCGGCTAATCCTCACGATATCCTTCGTGTCCTTGGGATTAAAGAGCTGGCTCGCTACCTGGTCAATGAGGTGCAGGAGGTTTACCGGTTACAGGGCGTTAAGATCAATGACAAGCATATTGAAGCCATCGTGCGACAGATGCTGCGTCGTGTAAAGATCAAAGAGGTAGGGGACAGCAGTTTTATGCTGGGCGAGCAGGTGGAACGATACCTGTTTGAGGAAGAAAACGAAAAGATTTTGGCCCGGGGCGGCCAGCCGGCAGTGGCGGAACCGTTACTTCTGGGTATTACAAAGGCTTCCTTGAGCACGGAAAGTTTTATATCTGCGGCCTCCTTCCAGGAGACTACCAAGGTTCTTACGGACGCAGCTATAGCGGGCAAGGTGGATTACCTCCGCGGGCTAAAAGAAAATGTCATCATGGGTCGCCTTATCCCGGCCGGAACAGGTATAGTTTACTATGCCGAGGCCCGGAAAGGGGATTAAAACCGGCGGGGAAAAACGATAATAAATAAGCCTAGTAGTTTTTATCTTTGGGTAAAAAAGTCTTGACAGAAGGCCGGTAAATGGGGTAAAAGAACGTTTTTTGGATTCGTAAGCGATACTAAAAATCATGGGTTGGAGAATCTGATGCCTACAGTTAATCAACTGGTTCGCAGTGGCCGGAAAAAGGTTAAGAGGAAGAGTTCTGCCCCTGCATTAAAAGAGTGCCCGCAGAAGAGGGGGGTATGTGTGCGTGTCTATACTACGACGCCTAAAAAACCGAATTCTGCCTTGCGCAAAGTGGCCAGGGTGCGTTTAACAAATGGAATAGAAGCAACTTCTTATATTCCCGGGGTAGGACATAATTTACAGGAACATTCCGTGGTGCTGATACGCGGCGGACGCGTTAAGGATCTGCCGGGCGTGCGTTATCATATCGTCCGGGGTGCGTTAGATACGCTAGGTGTGCAGGATAGGAAAAAAGGGCGCTCCAAGTATGGCGCTAAGCGGCCCAAGTAATCGGGTGAAATAACAGATAAGAGGTAGGTATGCCCAGAAGGAAAGTAGTTATAAAGCGGGAGATTAATCCGGATCCAAAATATAATAGTGGATTGGTAGCAAAATTTGTTAACCGGATTATGCTACGTGGTAAAAAGAACGTTGCCCAGCATATACTCTATCGGGCTATGGATATTATACGTGATCGGGTGGGTAAGAATCCGGAAGAGGTGTTTAATGCTGCTCTGGAGCATGTAAAACCGGTAATTGAGGTTAAGTCTCGCCGGGTGGGCGGCGCTACGTACCAGGTTCCTGTAGAGGTGCGGCCGAATAGAAGGGTGGCCCTGGCTATCCGCTGGATAATTGGCTATGCAAATTCACGGGCGGAGAAATCCATGGAGGAAAAACTGGCGGCAGAATTAGTCGACGCCTATAATAATCGCGGGTCATCGATAAAGAAAAAAGAAGATACACACAAGATGGCTGAAGCCAATAAGGCCTTTGCCCATTATCGTTGGTAATCAGAGTTAAGACGGAATAATTTCCGGGTTCTTTGATAATAGATCAAAGAGAATAGATTTAGAAGAGGGGAAAAATTGCCACGTCTTGTTTCATTAGAAAAGACACGCAATATCGGCATCATGGCGCACATTGATGCCGGTAAGACTACTACGACAGAACGCATCCTTTATTATACAGGCGTGTCTTATAAGATCGGAGAGGTGCATGACGGCACTGCGGTTATGGACTGGATGGAACAGGAGCAGGAACGTGGCATCACCATTACCTCGGCAGCAACAACCTGCTTATGGGGAGGCCATCGCATAAACCTTATTGATACCCCCGGCCATGTTGACTTTACGGTAGAGGTGGAACGATCGTTGCGGGTATTGGATGGGGCGGTAGCAGTTTTTTGTGCGGTGGGCGGCGTCGAACCACAATCGGAGACGGTGTGGCGTCAGGCGGATCGCTATAAGGTGCCGCGCATTGCCTTTATCAATAAGATGGACCGTTCGGGTGCGGATTTTAAACACTGCCTGGGCATGATGAAAAATCGACTCGGCGCCAATCCTGTGGCTGTTCAGATCCCTCTTGGGTCGGAGGAGGGCTTTAGGGGGGTCATCGATCTTCTGGGGATGAAGGCGGTAATATGGGATGACTCGACGCTGGGGGCGAAATATCACGTAGAAGATATCCCGCCAGGGCTGGAAGAAGAGGTTTTGGCCTATAGGGAACAGTTGCTAGAGGAATTGGCGGATGTAGATGATGGGTTTATGGAGAAATATTTGGGCGGAGAGGCTATCTCCCCGGAAGATATTCGCCTTAGCCTGCGAAAGGCAACCCTATCCTTGAGGGCTGTGCCGATACTATGCGGTTCTGCCTTCAAGAATAAGGGCGTCCAGCTGCTTTTGGACGCCGTTGTTGATTACCTGCCGGCCCCAACGGATGTACTACCGGTCAAGGGCCTGAATGATAAAGGCGCAGAAGAAGATCGGCCAGCAACAGATGATGCGCCTTTTGCCGCGCTGGCCTTCAAGATCATGACCGATCCCTTTATTGGCAACTTGACCTTCCTGCGCGTATATTCCGGTTCACTGACCTCTGGTGGTAGTGTGTACAACGCTACGAAGAGGAAAAAAGAAAGAGTCGGCCGGCTGGTCAAGATGCATGCCAACAAGCGGGAAGAAATTAAGGAAGTTTTTGCCGGGGATATTGCGGCTGTTGTCGGCTTGCGGGATGTTTCTACCGGAGATACCCTTTGTGACGAAGGGTCGCCAATACAGTTGGAGGCCATGGATATCCCTCTACCGGTGATATCGGTGGCCATTGAACCCAAGTCTAAAGCGGATCAGGACAAGCTGGGCCTGTCATTAGCGAAGATCGCCATGGAAGACCCTTCATTTAAGGTTCGAACGGATGAGGAGACCGGGCAGACTATCATCTCCGGGATGGGCGAGTTGCATCTGGAAATTATTGTTGATCGCTTAGTCAGAGAATTCAAGGTTGATGCCAAGGTGGGGCAGCCTCACGTAGCCTATAAAGAGACGATTAAAAGAAAGGCCCGGGCCGAAGGAAAATTTGTTAGACAGAGCGGCGGGCGTGGACAATATGGCCATGTCTGGTTGGATATAGAGCCGCTTGAGCCGGGTAAGGGCATTGAATTTGTAGATGCCATTAAAGGTGGCGTGGTGCCCAGAGAGTATATATCGGCTGTGGAAAAGGGAATAAGGGGAGCGGCAGAGGTCGGCGTATCGGCTGGTTACCCGATGACCGACATTAGAGTAACTCTGATAGATGGTTCATATCATGAGGTTGATTCTTCAGAGATGGCTTTTAGCATCGCTGCTTCCATGGGTTTCAAAGAGGCCGCCAGAAAGGCGGAGCCGGTACTGCTGGAACCTATTATGTCTTTGGATGTGGTTACCCCGGAGGAATTTATCGGTGAAGTAATCGGCGACATTAACGGAAGAAGGGGTAAATTAGTCGGTCTGGAGGCCAGACCGAGCATCCAGATCGCCTCGGCCAGGGTTCCGTTGGAGCAAATGTTTGGTTATGCCACGGATCTGCGTTCAAAAACCCAGGGCCGGGCTACGTTTACCATGCAATTTTCACACTATGCGCCGGTCCCCGTTTCCTTGGGCGAAGAGATTATGCGAAAGGCATCTGCGATGTAGGGTTGATTACGGGGGGATAATTTTTACCTGGCGTTAAATTTAAGGAGGATTTTGAGATGGGGAAGAAGAAATTTGAGCGTAAGAAGCCGCATGTAAACATAGGGACGATAGGGCATATAGATCATGGTAAGACGACGTTAACGAGTGCGATAACGTCGGTGTTATCGAAGGCGGGATTTGCGGAGCATATACCGTTTGATCAGATAGACAAGGCGCCGGAGGAGAGGGAGAGGGGAATAACGATAGCGACGGCGCATGTGGAGTATGAGACGGATAAGCGGCATTATGCGCATGTGGACTGTCCCGGACATGCCGACTATATAAAGAATATGATAACGGGAGCGGCGCAGATGGACGGTGCGATATTGGTAGTGGGTGCGGATGACGGTCCGATGCCGCAGACACGGGAGCATATATTGTTGGCGCGTCAGGTGGGAGTGCCGAGCATGGTGGTATTTTTGAACAAGGTGGACATGGTGGACGATCCTGAGCTGATCGAGTTAGTGGAGCTGGAGTTGAGGGAGCTGTTGTCGAAGTATGAGTTTCCTGGGGATGATATACCGATAGTGCCTGGGAGCGCCTTGAAGGCTTTGGAGTGCAGTTGCGGCAAGAAGGATTGTGTGAATTGTGGGCCGATATGGAAGTTAATGGATGCGGTGGACAGTTATATACCGAATCCGGTGCGGGATATAGACAAGCCATTTTTGATGCCGGTGGAAGATGTCTTCAGCATATCCGGTCGTGGCACGGTGGTGACGGGCCGGGTAGAGCGAGGGATGGTCAAGGTAGGAGAAGAGGTGGAGATAGTAGGGATACGTCCGACGACGAAGACGGTATGTACCGGTGTGGAGATGTTTCGTAAGATATTGGATCAGGGGCAGGCCGGGGACAATATAGGGGTGCTGCTTAGGGGTACGAAGCGTGATGAGGTAGAGCGAGGCCAGGTGGTAGCGAAGCCTGGGAGCATAACGCCGCACACGAAGTTTAAGGCGGAGTCGTACATATTGACGAAGGAAGAGGGAGGGCGGCATACGCCGTTTTTCAACGGGTACAGGCCGCAGTTTTATTTTCGGACGACGGATGTCACCGGGATAGTGAAGCTGCCGGATGGAGTGGAGATGGTGATGCCTGGGGACAATGTATCGATGGAGGTGGATTTAATTACACCGATAGCGATGGAGAAGGAGCTCAGGTTTGCTATTCGAGAGGGTGGACGCACCGTTGGGGCAGGCGTCATCAGCGAAATAATGGAATAAAATAATTTCCTGGCATCAGGATGGGAAAGAAATATGATTCAAAACCATAAAATTCGTATCCGTTTGAAGGGTTATGATCATAACCTGTTGGATCAGTCTACGGCTGAGATTGTGGAAACAGTGAGGCGTGCCGGGGGGAAGGTGGCGGGGCCGATTCCTCTACCTACGGTAATTAACAAGTATTGTGTCTTGCGCTCTCCCCACGTGGATAAAAAGTCCAGAGAGCAGTTCGAAATTCGGACACATAAAAGGCTTCTGGATATTTTGGAGCCGACGCAACAAACCATCGACGCCCTTATGAAACTGGAACTTTCGGCCGGGGTCGATGTCGAGATAAAACTCTAGAAGATTTTTCGTTTAAAATCTGAAGGCTATAGGATGAAGAGATGATCAGGGGAATGCTAGCGCGTAAGCTGGGAACGGCCCGTATTTTTTCGGAAGAGGGACATTCCATTCCGGTAACGGTGGTAGAGGCAGGGCCTTGTACTATTATCCAGAAGAAAACCAGAGAGAAGGATGGCTACAATGCTGTCCAGTTGGGTTTTATGCCTCAGAAGGAAAGTCGTGTGACTAAACCAGAGGCCGGCCATTTTAAAAAAGCAGATAAGGGATGTTACCGTTACTTGCGTGAGTTTTCTATTGATGACGAGGAACTCGAGTCCTATGAATTAGGGCAGGAGGTCACGGTAGAAAACTTTGAGGTTGGCGAAAAAATAGATGTGGCGGGGATTAGTAAGGGGTGCGGTTTTGCCGGCGTTATAAAGCGGCATGGCTTCCATGGGGGCAAGGATACGCATGGCTCCATGTCCCACCGTGTCGTGGGTTCTATTGGGGCCAGTTCTTTCCCGTCGCGCGTCATTAAGGGGAAAAAGATGCCCGGCCACATGGGTAATAGCCGGGTTACAGTGAAAAACCTGACCATTTTAGATGTGCGGCCGGATGAAAATGTGCTGGTGCTCAAGGGGTCTGTGCCAGGAAGCAAAAATGGCCTGCTGTTGATACATAAGTGCCTTTAAGATAAGTATGGCTTATTGAGGGATGTTATAATGCCAGTCCTAGATGTCTATAACATGCAAAAAGAGAAAGTTTCAGAGATTACTCTGAACGATGATGTCTTTAGTGTTCCGGTTCGAGAAGATGTGCTGCATGAGGTTGTGACTATGCAACTGGCCAAGCGCCGTGCAGGTACAGCTTCAACTAAGAGCCGGAGTGAGGTCAGCGGTGGCGGGAGCAAGCCCTGGCGTCAGAAGGGCACGGGACGGGCGCGGAGTGGTAGTAATACCTCGCCTGTGTGGAGACGCGGAGGAGCGGTTTTTGGCCCAACACCGCGTGACTATAGCTATAAGGTGACGCGCAAGGTCAGAAAACTGGCGCTACGTATGGCCTTAAGCGCCAAGTTGAGAGATAGCCAGATGTTGATTGTGGATGATTTTACTTTAGATGAGATCAAGACAAAAAAAATTATCCAGACCATGAATAATCTCGGTGTAAAAAATGTCTTGATTGTAATGAACGAGCGACAGGAAAACCTGGAAAAATCAGCCCGCAATATACCTTATGTAGATGTCTTGCCGTACACGGATATTAATGTGCATGATATCTTGATACATAATAATCTGATTTTGCACAGGGATTGTATCCCAAAGATCGAGGAGTTTCTCTTGTCATGAAGGATATATATCAAATAATAAAAGGCCCATGCCTCACGGAGAAGAGCACCTGGCAGAAAGAAAACGCCAATCAGGTTTGTTTTGTTGTGGACCGGCAGGCCAATAAAATAGAGATAAAAGAGGCCGTCGAGCGTATTTTCAAGGCCAAGGTGGCAGCTGTACGCACCCAGGTTAACCCCGGCAAACAGAGACGGGTTGGCCGTAATATGGGATATAGTTCCGACTGGAAGAAGGCCGTCGTGACTTTAAGGCCTGGAGAACGCATAGAATTTTTCGAAGGCGTTTAGATAGAGTTTTAGTAATGAGGGATGGGTATGCCAATCAAGAGTTATAAACCTACATCACCGGGTAGAAGGACGCAAACTGCTATTGTGGGCGAGGGCCTGTCGGCGGTTGAGGCGGAAAAGAGCCTTCTGGTTCCTATAAATAAGAGCGGCGGCCGCAATAATGTGGGCCGGATGACGGCGCGACATAACGGCGGGGGACATAAGAGAAAATATAGATTGATTGATTTCAAACGTGACAAGCGTGATGTTTCAGCAAGGGTGGCGAGCATTGAGTACGACCCTAACCGTTCGGCGCGCATTGCCCTCCTCCATTACGCAGATGGAGAAAAACGCTACATTTTAGCTCCAGTCGGCCTGGCGGTAGGGGATACGGTGGTGTCCGGTGAAAATGCGGACATTAAGCCAGGCAATGCCCTGCCGATTGGTAAGATGCCTATGGGTACACTGCTGCATAACCTGGAACTACGGCCCGGCAGGGGTGGACAGATTATACGGAGTGCCGGATCCTATGGCCAGCTCATGGCTAAAGAGGGGAAATATAGTCAGATTAAGTTGCCTTCGGGTGAGGTGCGGCAGGTTCATGTGGCCTGCATGGCTACTGTGGGTCAAGTCGGTAATCTGGAACATGAAAGCGTCTCTTTGGGTAAGGCTGGCCGTGCGAGATGGATGGGAAAAAGACCTCATGTGCGCGGTGTGGCTATGAACCCGGTCGACCATCCTATGGGTGGGGGTGAAGGAAAGTCTTCCGGAGGCAGGCATCCCTGTACGCCATGGGGCTATCCTACCAAGGGCTATAAGACCCGCCGGCGAAAGAGCAGTGATAAACTTATAATTAAAAGGCGTTCTTAGGTATTATCAATCTATTAATACGTGGTTCAGGCACGAGTTTGATGGTCATGTAATTTCGAGGGGGGAGCAGGGTGGCAAGATCAGTTAAGAAAGGTCCCTTTGTAGATGGACATTTAATGAAGAAGCTGGATGAGGCCCGTCAATCTCAAGGGAAAAAGGTCATTAAGACTTGGTCACGGCGGTCAACTGTCATACCGGATA
The DNA here is from genome assembly GCA_028715605.1 of Desulfovibrionales bacterium. NCBI lineage: Bacteria > Pseudomonadati > Thermodesulfobacteriota > Desulfovibrionia > Desulfovibrionales > Desulfovibrionales bacterium. The sequence goes on along the minus strand of JAQURM010000005.1, from coordinate 15,451 downwards.
TGGTCGGTATTACATTTGCAGTGCACAATGGTAAGAAGTTTATACCGGTTTTTGTCTCCGAGAATATGGTAGGCCATAAACTCGGAGAATTTTCGCCCACGCGTACTTTTCATGCCCATTCTGGCGATCGTAAGACCAAGGTTAAGGGAAAGAAGTAGCTTGTAGGGGTTGTTTTTATAGAGTTAACGGACAGATCATATACGCAGCGGGTGATTTTGGACTGGGGAGTGTAAGGAGCTATGGAGTCTAAAGCAATAGCAAAGCATGTGCGCATTTCTGCAATAAAGGCCAGAACGGTGACCAGGCCGGTAAGCGGTAAGAAGGTAAATGAGGCCTTGAATCTCTTGAAGTTTGTACCGAAAAAGGCTGCGCGGCTGGTGAGTAAGGTTATCTATTCGGCCTTGGCGAATGCCGCGCAGAATCCTAAAATAGACGTGGACACACTTTATATTAAGAAGATATTCGTTGATGAAGGCCCCAGGCTAAAACGTTGGCGGCCTAGGTCCATGGGAAAGGCTAATCGCATAATCAAACGTACGAGTCATATAACCGTAGTTCTGGATGAAAATTAGGAGATAAGGCAGGAGGATAACTTGGGGCAGAAGGTAAATCCGATTAGTTTTAGGCTTGGTTATATAAGAACCTGGGATTCACGATGGTTTGCTAAAAAAGATTTTGCAGCCTTTGTTTATGAAGATAGAAAGATTCGGGACTTCATAAAGAAGAAGCTTTATCATGCCGGGATTTCCAAGCTTTTGATCGAGCGGGCCGCCGATAAGTTAAAGGTGAAGATTCATACCGCCCGGCCCAGCATCGTCATTGGTAAAAAGGGCGCTGAGATAGATAAGCTTAAACAGGAGATAGAGAAGCAGATTAAGCGGCCGGTTATTTTAGATATTCACGAAGTGCGGAAACCGGAACTGGATGCTCAACTGGTAGCAGAAAGTGTGGCTTTGCAACTGGAGCGGCGGGTTTCGTTTCGCCGGGCCATGAAAAAGGCGGTTTTTACGTCTCTAAGGCTGGGCGCTAAGGGCGTACGGATAGCTTGCGCCGGTCGGCTCGGCGGCGCAGAGATGGCCAGGCGGGAGTGGTACCGGGAAGGGCGGGTGCCGTTGCATACCCTACGCGCCGATATAGACTATGGTTTTGCTGAAGCCAAGACCACATACGGGATCATCGGGGTCAAAGTGTGGATGTTTAAGGGCGAAGTGTTTCCGGAAGCGGGCACTGCGTAAGAAGACTTAACCTAAGAGGAATAATATGCTTAGTCCCAAAAAAGTTAAATATCGCAAGCAGCAGAAAGGGCGTATGAAGGGGGCAGCCTATAGAGGGAGCGCTCTGGCTTTTGGTGATTATGGGCTCCAGGCGGTAACTTGCGGCCGGCTGACTTCTCAACAGATCGAGGCGGCGCGAATCGCTATCACCCGGCATGTTAAGCGCGGCGGCAAGGTATGGATAAGGATATTTCCTGATAAGCCGGTCACTAAAAAGCCCGCGGAGACACGTATGGGTAAAGGTAAAGGGGCTCCGGAGGGATGGGTGGCCGTGATTAAGCCGGGACGCATTCTCTATGAGATGGAGGGAGTCAGCAAGGCAGTGGCTATGGAAGCCCTAAGACTGGCTGCGTATAAATTGCCTCTGCCTACACAGGTTGTATCAAGGAGTGAATTATCATGAAAGCAAAAGACCTCCGTGCCTTAAGTCCGGATGAACTACAGACGAAGATTAAGGACCTCAGGGAAGAGTTGTTCAGGATTAAATTTCAGCATTCGACCCAGCAATTGGAAAATACGGCCAGGTTTCGTTTATTAAAGTGTGATATTGCCCGGGTTGAGACAGTTATACGTGAAAAATAAAAAGTTTTAGCTTTTGGTTTTGAAGGTGACGAGAAGATGAAAGAAGCTGGACATCGTAAAACACAAATTGGTATCGTAGTCAGCGATAAAATGGACAAGACGATAGTTGTGCAGGTAGAACGGCTGGTTAAACATCCTGTCTATAAAAAATATGTCCGCAGGCGGGCCAGGTATAAGGCTCACGATGAAGCTAATGCCTGTAAAGTGGGCGATAAGGTAATGATTGAGGAATGTCGCCCGTTGAGCCGTGATAAAAGGTGGGGGGTAAGACAGGTTATTGAGCGGGCAGTTTAAGGCTAATTAGCTATATCTCCCGGACTAATAATAGCCCACTTGAGGACAATAAGGGGAATAAGGCAATGATACAGACAGAAACCAGATTGAATGTGGCTGACAACTCAGGAGCAAAACTTGTGGGTTGCATCCGGGTGTTGGGCGGCACACGACGACGATATGCCCGCGTGGGTGACCTAATCATTGTTTCTGTTAAAGAGGCCCTGCCCAATTCTAAGGTAAAAAAGGGGGATGTGATGCGGGCCGTAGTCGTACGGACGACTAAAGAATTAGGACGTCCGGATGGAAGTTATATCCGCTTTGATGATAATTCGGCAGTGCTTATTAATGCCCAGGGGGAGCCTGTCGGCACGCGTATCTTTGGGCCGGTGGCCCGAGAACTACGGGCAAAAAAATTCATGAAGATTATTTCTTTGGCTCCGGAGGTACTTTAGGGATGGATAGCCTAAAGACTTATATAAAGAAGGATGACCGGGTAATGGTCATGGTCGGCAAGGATAAGGGTAAGATAGGCAAGGTATTAAGGATTATCCCCAAGAAATATCGGGCACTGGTAGAGAAGGTTAATGTAGCGAAGAGACATACGCGCCCCGGGCCGCTTTCAAAAGAGGGTGGCATTATAGAGAAAGAGGCCCCGGTACACATATCGAACCTGATGTTGGTTTGTCCAAAATGTACAGACCCCGTACGGGTTGGCTTTAAAACCCTTGAAGACGGGAAGAAGGTGCGTATCTGCCGTAAATGCGGTGAACCTATTGAAAATAATAAAGGATAAAAGCGGTATGATGCTGGAGGCTTTGGCATGGCTTCGATGAAGGAGTTTTATCATAAGGAATGTGTGCCTCTCCTGATGAAGGAGTTTGGTTACAAGAATACTATGCAGCTTCCTAAACTGGTTAAGATTATGCTTAACATGGGCTTGGGGGAGGCTATTCAAAATGCAAAAGCACTGGAATCGGCGACAGAAGAGTTGACTCTAATCGCCGGACAGCGACCGGTGATAACCAAGGCCAGGAAGTCAATAGCTTCTTTTAAGCTGCGCGAGGGAATGTCCATTGGTTGCATGGTGACCTTACGCGGAGACCGCATGTATGATTTTCTCGCAAAGCTGGTGCATGTGGCCCTGCCCCGGGTGCGAGACTTCAGAGGGGTATCTGAAGGGTCTTTTGACGGTAGAGGGAATTACACCTTGGGCATCAAGGAGCAGATTATATTCCCGGAGATCGACTATAATAAGGTTGAAAAAATAAGAGGTCTTAATGTGACCATTGTTACTTCAGCCCAGACTGATGCCGAGGGCAGATATTTATTGAAACTGCTGGGTATGCCATTCAGAAGCTAGATAAGGAGGAATATCTTGGCCAAAAAGTCTTTGATTGAAAAGGCAAAAAGCCCTCAGAAGTTTAGTGCGCGGAGCTACAATCGCTGTCCACTCTGTGGACGACCGAGGGCTTTTATAAGGCGGTTTGGTATCTGCCGTATATGCTTCCGCAATATGGCTGGAAAGGGTGAGATACCCGGGGTAATTAAGTCTAGCTGGTAAGACTTTGGCCGCCGGATAAAAATATAAGAGGTGTCATTAATATGTGCATGACTGATTCCTTGAGTGACCTGCTTACCCGGATAAGAAACGGGGGAAAAGCGCGATTTGAAAAGGTGGACATCCCGTTTTCTAATATGAAGGCTAATGTGGCACGGGTGTTAAAAGAAGAAGGCTTTATCAAAAATTACAAGATCGTTAAGGATAAGGGACATACCGTACTGCGTATCTATCTGAAATATGATGAGAGCAACAAGAGCATCTTTAATTCGCTAAAGAGGATAAGCAAGGCCAGCCGGCGGGTTTATGTCCGGCAGGAAGATATCCCCAAGGTAATGCGCGGCATGGGCATTGCTATTCTTTCCACATCCAAGGGGATTATGACCGGCGAGGAAGCCCGTAAAAATGCCGTTGGCGGAGAGCTGTTGTGCCAGGTATGGTAAAGAGAATTTTTATAATGAGGCGTAACAAGACGAGTGGAGGTTAGAGATGTCGATGTCGCGGATTGGCAAGAAGCCAATTCCTATACCCAAAGATGTCCATGTAGAACTGGCGGATGACATAATTACGGTGCGCGGCCGCAGGGGCAGTCTAAGCAGGCCTATTAATCCGGTTGTAAATATAGCGGTTGAAGATGGACAGATTTTAATAAAGAAAAGAGATGACTCCCCGGCCACAAATGCCTTGGGCGGGTTGACCCGCGCCCTGGTGGCTAATATGGTCACGGGCGTAAGCGCCGGATTTAGTAAAGTTATGGATCTTATAGGGGTGGGATACCGGGTAGAGTTGCAGGGAAATCATCTCGTATTTAATCTGGGTTATTCTCATCCGGTTAATTTTGCCTTGCCCGAGAATATATCGGCCAAGGTTGAGAAACAGACCAGATTAACCCTGGAAGGCATAGATAAAGAGCTTCTGGGTCTGATTTGCGACCGTATCAGGCGGCTAAGGCCGCCGGAGCCTTACAAAGGCAAAGGCATCCGTTATGCGGATGAGGTTATCCGCAAAAAAGCCGGGAAGACCGGCAAGAAGTAACTGAGCGTTTGAAATTTGTATAACTGATGGAAATAGTGGGGCTTTGCTGGCCTGGATTCAAGCCCGAGACAAGGAAAGATGGAATGTTGGAATGGTGTAAAAGAGGCCATTTTTAATCCCATTTTTCCGTTTTCCCATCGTTCCATTACCCCCAATTGTGAGCGGAGCGAATTAAGTTCACCCCGGAAGGTGTTTCTATGGCAGTATGTAACTTAAAACAAGAGATGAGATTAAAGAGAAAAAAGAGGATACGTGCGAAGATCGCCGGTACCAGTGAAAGACCTCGGTTGACCGTGTTCCGCACCGCTAAGCATATATATGCCCAGATTATAAATGATGAGATGGGCATATCACTGGTATCTGCTTCCACGCTCAGCAAGGAGATCCGTGAAAAAAAGGATAAACTTGAAGGGAAAGTGAATGTGGCCCTGGAAGTAGGGAAGTTGATTGCGGCCAAGGCATTAGCCAAGGGTATCAAAAAGGTAGTGTTTGACCGTTGCGGGTTTCTTTATCATGGTAGAGTCAAGGCCCTGTCGAATGGAGCCAGAGAAGGCGGGCTGGATTTTTAAAGGGGAGGGGCATCGTTGTTAGACAAAGAATCGGGATTGGAATCTCAGTTTAAATTAATAGACAAAGTGGTCCATATAAACCGTGTCGCCAAAGTGGTCAAGGGCGGAAGGCGGTTTGGCTTTGCGGCCATTGTTGTGGTTGGCGATGGACAGGGCAGGGTCGGCTACGGTCTCGGCAAGGCTAAGGAAGTGCCGGTGGCTATAAGCAAGGCCGTGGAGAAGGCCAAAAAAAATATGATATTAGTGCCTTTGTTAAACAAGACCATCCCCCATGAGATTACCGGGGAATATGGCGCAGGCCGTGTCGTGCTGATGCCGGCGTCAGAGGGGACCGGGGTCATTGCCGGCGGCGCGGTAAGAGCGGTAGTCGAGGTCGCCGGGATACAAAATATACTGACAAAGTGTTTGGGATCGAATAACCCGCATAATGTGGTTAAGGCTACCTTAAACGGGTTGAGCTTATTGCGTAATCCTGAAAGCGTAGCTAAACGCCGGGGCAAGGCGATTGAAGGAATTACAGCCTAGATAAATTTTTGTGCAGGAAGGGAAGATGGACAAGGCTATTAAAATAACCTTAAAGAAGAGCGCTATCGGGCGGCCCGGGTCTCAGCGTTTGGTGTTACACGGGCTTGGTTTGACCAGAACCGGCAAGACGGTGGTGCGCAAGGACACACCGGAGATTCGAGGAATGATCCGTAAGGTTATCCATTTAGTTGAGGTACAGGAGTAGATGATGACGACTTTACATGAGCTTAAGCCCTCCTCCGGCTCAAAGAGAAAGAGAAAACGTGTCGGGCGTGGAGAGGGTTCCGGCCACGGGAAGACGGCCTGTCGGGGCGCAAAGGGACAGAAAGCGCGATCGGGGGGAGGTGTTTCTCCCGGATTTGAAGGCGGGCAGATGCCTCTTCAGCGGCGCTTGCCCAAACGAGGCTTTAGGAATATTTTCCGAAAAGATTTTACTATCATTAACCTTCGTGACCTGGCCAGGTGCGGGGATATCAGCGTAATCGGCCTGGAAGAGATGAAAAAGGCAGGACTGATAAAAAATCGGGATGCACTGGTAAAGGTATTGGGCATGGGCGAGGTGCAAAGGCCTTTCACTGTTTGCGCCCATAGGATTAGCGAGATCGCCCGTCAGAAGATTGAATCGGCAGGTGGAGCGATTGAGGTTATAGGTTAAGTGCTGGGCGGTTTTCAAAATATAGCGGGAATCGCAGAACTCAGGAAGCGTATATTTTTTACGCTGATGATGCTGGCCGTTTTCCGGATTGGGGCACAGATACCTACTCCGGGTATTAATACCGAGGCGCTGGCTGCCTTTTTTGCGGCAAAGCAGGGGACGCTCTTTGGCCTCTTTGACATGTTCTCCGGTGGAGCGCTGGAAAAGTTTTCAATCTTTGCCCTGGGTATTATGCCCTATATCAGCGCTTCGATTATCTTACAATTGTTAACAGTGGTTATCCCGCATCTGGAAAGGCTTTCCAAAGAGGGAGAGGCCGGCCGGAAAAAGATAACCCAATATACGCGCTACGGGACGGTAGTCTTAAGCATTATACAAGGACTTGGGATCAGCATAGGTCTGGAAAGTATGACCGGGCCGGCCGGTGAGGCCGTGGTGATTTCTCCGGGATGGGGATTTCGGTTAATGGCGGTTATTACGTTGACCTCCGGTACGGCCTTCATTATGTGGTTGGGGGAGAAGATTACAGAGAGGGGTATCGGTAATGGCATATCTCTGATCATATTTGCGGGTATTGTAGCCAGGCTGCCTTCGGCAATTATCAATACCTTCCGCCTTATGGGGACCGGCGCTCTCGGCGCTGTATCTGTACTATTCTTAATTGCTTTGATGGTAGCAGTAGTGGGAGTTATCATATTTATGGAGCGTGGCCAGCGCAGGATCCCGGTGCAATATGCAAAGCGGGTGGTGGGACGGAAAATGTACGGCGGTCAGAGCACGCATTTGCCGTTAAAAATAAATACGGCGGGTGTTATTCCACCTATTTTTGCCTCATCCATAATTATGTTTCCGGCTACTATAGCTAATTTTATCAATATCCCCTGGGTACAAAAAGTGTCTCAACTTCTGTCGCCAGGGAGTATTTCCCATGAGATCCTTTATGTCGGCTTTATTATTTTCTTTTGCTATTTTTACACGGCTGTTGTCTTTAACCCGGTTGATGTGGCCGAGAATATGAAAAAGCACGGAGGATATATACCTGGTATCCGGCCAGGCAAGAAGACGTCTGAATTTATCGACCGCGTGCTTTCCAGAGTAACTCTTATCGGGGCCTTTTATGTGTCGACTGTCTGTGTCCTTCCCTCTATACTTATAGCCCAGTTTAATGTGCCGTTTTATTTCGGGGGGACGGCCTTACTGATTGTGGTAGGCGTGGCTATGGACACCATAGCCCAGATGGAGACGCATATGGTAGCCAGACATTACGAAGGATTTTTGAAATCAGGACGAGTTAAAGGGCGCAGGTAGGAAATTAAAATGCAAGATTCAAAGTGCAAAATTCAAAATGTTGACGGTTTTTGTCCGAAATTTTACATTTTCCATGTTGCATTTTCTATTTTGCAATGAGATTTAGCGCATTTTTAAGAGCGCTAACTTGTTACAATAAATTATATAACGTTGCTGATAAAAGAGAGAGGCCATGAATATTATATTTTTGGGACCACCGGGGGCCGGCAAAGGAACGCAGGCCAAAATGCTGATTGAGAAATATGCTGTTCCGCAGATATCTACCGGCGATATGTTTCGCGCGGCATTGAAAGACAAGACACCACTGGGTATGAAGGCCAAAGAGTATATGGACAAAGGCCAACTGGTGCCTGATAAAATTGTTATTGGATTGGTAGAGGAAAGATTAAAGCGGGATGATTGTAAAAAAGGATATATCCTGGATGGTTTTCCCCGCACAGTGGCGCAGGCTGAGGCCCTGGACAAGGCTCTGGCCGGGATGGGGTCCAAGATTGACAATGTTGTTAGTATAGAGGTAGATAACAAGGAACTTGTAAAGAGACTGACCGGGCGACGCACCTGTCGCAAGTGCGGAGCTATGTATCATGCTATTTTTAAACCTTCGCTTAACAAAGACGTGTGTGATAAGTGCGGGGGCGAACTCTATCAGCGGGACGATGATACCGAGAGCACGGTAATGTCCAGGCTGGAGGTCTATGACGCCCAGACAAAGCCCCTTATTAATTATTACCAGAAAAAGGGCATATTAAAATCTATCCCAGGGATAGGCAGTATCGACGATATCTTTAATAAGATAGTGAGCATATTGGGCAGTTGAATTGATCTCAAGGAAATCCCGACAAAAGATAATCTTAAAGTCTCCATGGGAAAATGAAAAAATGAGGATAAGCAGCGTTATCGTTGCCGAAGTCCTGGAGGCCTTGCGGGAGAAGATAAGACCTGGAATCGCCACCATAGAATTGGATGAGTCGGCCAGGCAGATGGTGTGTGCCAGGAAGGCAGAGCCTGCCTTCCTGGGATATAGAGGTTATCCCTTTAGCCTCTGCGTCTCGGTAAATAATGAAGTAGTTCACGGGCTACCCGCTGCGACACGCATACTTAAAGAAGGAGATATCGTAAGCTTAGACTTTGGCGCGGTTTACGATGGTTATTACGGCGACGCGGCTATAACTGTTCCAGTGGGTAAGGTCTCAGCCGAGGCCGAGTCGCTGATCAGGACTACGGAAGAGGCCCTTTACCTGGGGATACAGGAAGCCAAGGTCACAAACCGGCTGTATGATATTTCCCATGCTATCCAGAAACATGCGGAAAGCAGAGGGTTCTCGGTGGTCAGGCAATTTGTTGGGCATGGCATCGGAACCGCTCTCCATGAGCCGCCGGAAGTGCCTAATTATGGCCAGCCCGGGCAGGGGATAAGGCTTCAAACGGGAATGGTCCTGGCGATTGAACCAATGATTAATGCGGGCAGTTATGAAGTGACTATTTTGAGCGATGGGTGGACGGCAGTGACCAAAGATGGGAGTTTGTCTGCTCATTTTGAGCATTGTGTGGCTATTACTGAAGATGGCCCCCGTATTTTGAGCCGGCTTGATAGATTAAATTAGGGGATATTTTATTATGCCTAAAGAAGAGGCCATTGAAGTAGAAGGGAAGGTTGTGGAAACACTGCCCAATGCTATGTTCCGGGTTGAGCTGGAAAACGGTCACAGGATACTGGCGCATATATCAGGAAAAATGAGGATGCATTTTATCAAGATATTGCCGGGAGACAAGGTGCGGGTAGAGCTGTCGCCGTATGATTTGACCCGGGGCCGTATTATTTATAGGGGAAGGTAAGATAATTATGAAGGTTAACCCATCTGTTAAGAAAATCTGTAGTAAGTGCGTAATCATTCGAAGGCGGGGTGTAGTTCGGGTGATTTGTGAGAATCCAAAGCATAAACAAAAACAGGGATAGCCTGTTTAAAGGAGGCATCGATTGGCTAGGATTTCAGGAGTTGATTTACCGGGCGGGAAGCGACTGGAGATCGCCTTAACCTATATGTACGGCATCGGCCGTAAGACGGCCCAGGATATCCTGACTAAAGCAGGTATTGACTGGAACAAGAAGAGCGATAATTTAACTGACGACGATATTAACAAGATCAGAAAGATTATCGATGCGGATTATAAAGTAGAAGGCGACCTACGCCGTGATATCTCTATGGACATAAAGAGATTGATGGATCTGGGTTGTTACCGTGGATTGCGGCATAGAAAGTCTTTGCCGCTTAGAGGGCAACGGACGCGTACGAATGCCCGTACCCGAAAAGGGCCGAGGCGATCTATGCTCAGCCGCAAGAAGGGATAGATTTTATAAGGAGGGAGAATGGCTCAAGTAAAGAGGTCGGGACGAAAGAAGAAGGAAAAAAAGGATATCCCTGAAGGTATCGCTCATATCCAATCAACTTTTAATAATACTATCATCACCATTACGGACAAAATCGGCAATGTGGTGTCGTGGTCCAGCGCCGGGTGCCAGGGGTTTAAGGGCTCTCGCAAGGGGACTCCTTTCGCTGCACAGACGGCGGCCAGTGATGCGGCTAAAAAGGCTATGGAATACGGGATGCGGCACATCGAGGTCTATGTCAAAGGGCCGGGGGCCGGCCGTGAGGCGGCTTTGCGGGCACTGCAGGTGGCAGGTTTTAACATCAGCTTTATTCGTGACGTTACCCCCATTCCTCATAATGGATGCCGTCCTCCCAAGAGAAGAAGGGTGTAAAACTGCGCATGCCCGGTTTGAAAAAAATATAAGGAATATAGAGGAGGTCTTAACTTGGGTAAATACACAGGTCCTGCCTGTCGTTTGTGTCGGCGGGAAGGTTCAAAACTTTTTTTGAAAGGTGACCGGTGCTATTCGGATAAATGTGCCTTCGAACGACGTAGTTATGTCCCCGGGCAACATGGGCAGGCCAGGGTAAAGGTTTCCAATTATGGTCTGCAATTACGTGAGAAGCAGAAAGTCAAAAGGATGTATGGCCTGTTGGAAAGACAGTTCCGTACATGTTTTGAGAAGGCCGACTGGCAGAAAGGCGTGACCGGTACGAATCTGCTGGTTTTATTGGAGCGCCGTTTAGATAATGCAGTTTATCGGTTAGGGTTTGCCAGCGCGCGCAGACAGGCCCGACACCTGGTAAGACACGATCATTTTCTGGTTAACGGTAAAAAAGTTAACATTCCTTCTTATCTGGTGAAGGTAGGGGATGTTATAGAGATTAAAGAAAAAAGCCGGTCTGTTTTGGTCATAAATGAGGCCATTGAGGCCGTAGTAAGGCGGGGCGTTCCTCAATGGCTGGAATTGGATAAAGATAACTTCAGGGGCACGGTTAAGGCCTATCCGGTGCGTGAAGACCTGACCATGCCTATGCAAGAACAGCTTATTGTAGAATTATACTCGAAGTAAAAAAGGAAGTGGCGGATATGCCTAAAGAATTTACCAACTTGTCTGTACGAAACTGGCGGGAGTTGATAAAACCCAAGAAGGTGGAAATCGCGACAGACACTCATACCAATGCCTACGGTAAGTTTGTCTGCGAACCGTTGGAACGCGGGTTTGGCATTACCCTGGGCAATGCCTTACGCCGGGTTTTGATCTCCTCGCTGCAGGGCGCAGCCATAGTTTCCATTAAGATAGACGGTGTTTCTCATGAATTCTCAACCATTCCAGGCGTAATGGAGGATGTCGCGGACATCATCCTGAACTTGAAAAATATTCGCTTCAAACTCCATGCTGATACGCCTAAGACTGTTCGTATCGAGGCAAAAAAGAAAGGCGTAGTCACGGCAGGTGATATTATCACCGATGGCACGGCAGAGGTCTTAACCCCTGATGTACCGATAGCCACTCTAACCGGCGGTGGCGCTCTGCGTATGGAGATGGTAGTTAAATGGGGTAAGGGTTATGTGCCGGCGGAGAAGAATAAAGAAGAGGGGCAGGCCATCGGGGTCATACCTATAGATGCCATATTTACACCCATAAGGAAGGTCAATTACGTAGTAACTCATGCCAGAGTCGGACAGATCACCGACTATGATAAATTGAACCTGGAAGTCTGGACAGATGGGAGTGTCATCCCCGAGGATGCGGTGGCTTATGCGGCAAAGATATTAAAGGAGCAGTTTTCCGCGTTTATCAATTTTGCGGAAGAGCCGGAAGTTGAGCCGAGGGAGGAGCTTAAAGAGGAGAAGACCGCTATCAACGAAAATATTTACCGTAGCGTAGATGAATTAGAATTATCGGTTCGCTCCGCTAATTGTTTAAAGAATGCGGATATCCACCTGATAGGGGATTTGATACAAAAGACCGAGGCAGAAATGCTCAAGACAAAGAATTTTGGCCGCAAGTCTCTTAACGAGATCAAAGAGATATTGACTGAGATGGGTTTGTACCTGGGAACGAAATTAGAAAATTGGCCCCCTCCGCCATCTGAGATTGAAAAGAGAAGAGGAGAACAGGGATAATGCGACACAGGAAGGCAGGAATAAGGTTAAGCCGCACTACGGCCCATCGTGAGGCCATGTTACGGAATATGGTCACCTCTTTGTTTATGCATGAAAAGATAAAGACCACCGATGCTAAGGCTAAAGTGCTAAGGTGCGTGGCCGAGAAGATGATTACTCTGGCTAAGCGCGGGGATATTCATGCCAGGAGGCAGGCCCTGGCAGTCATCCGTGATAATGGGATTGTAAAAAAACTCTTTGAGGACTTGCGCAAACATTTTGTTGACCGGCCGGGCGGATATACGCGCATAACAAAGATAGGCATGAGACATGGAGACGCAGCTCCGATATCTTTTATAGAGCTGGTTACAGGCGCTGCTGAGGGAGAGAAGTCCCGGGGCAAGAAGGGTAAGGGAAAGACCACGACCAGGAAACGAGTCGCTTCCACCAAGACCAAATCTGTAAAACCGGAAAAAACTGAAAAGAAAAAGATTGTAAAGAAGAAGGAGACTGCGGAAGAAGTGAAGGCCGAAACTTCTGAATAGTAATTAATGCTCATCCGGCCCTAGGCCGACCGTAGGCCGGAAACTACCGTTTCCGGTCGTGCCATAGGCAGATTCGCCGAGGCGAACTTCACGCTTTCAGCCATCAGCTCTCAGCAAAAAATCAAGACAAACAGCATCTTAAGCTGAACGCTGATAGCTGACTGCTGACCGCTCCAGTCAGCATTAGCAAGGCGTTATAGCAACCAATTTAACAGGCTGTACCCCCCCCGGGTACAGCCTGTTTTTTTTGATAACAGCATGTTAAGAAAGGGATGTACCCGCCGGATTGGGGTGCGACACCGGTGGAGATTCCAATCGACGTCGGTGGAGAATGAAGGACGACAAAGACGGTGGGCAATGCCCACCCTACGGGACTGTTGCGTTTTTTAGCAGATTTCTATACGATACTTGTCATATTCAGCTCAGACAAAAAAAGTCGAGTCGATATAATATATAAGTTAGCCGTCCTCTATCACGGTAATGCAAATCAATTCGTATAGAAGTAAGGATCAGCAGAATGTATAAATCGAAGATTTTTCTTGTTGGCGATGAAAAAGATCGCCTGATTGCTCTTGAAGAAGCCGAATATATCACGGAGGATATGCTTCAGGGATTACTAGAGAAATATCCCGATCTCTTACCGGGAGATCAGATTGTTCCAGAAAATCCACGACGATGGATACTGGTTGCTCGTGAAATGGGAATCCCTGGAGATGAGAGTGAAGTCGGGCGATGGAGTCTTGATCATCTGTTTCTTGATCAAGATGGCATCCCAACATTTGTGGAGTGTAAACGGTCATCGGATACACGGATTCGTCGTGAAGTCGTGGCGCAAATGTTAGATTATGCGGCAAATGGGATTGAGTATTGGAGTATGGAACGCATCCGACAAGCCGCGACAGAAACCGCCCAGGCTCAAGGCGTGGTGTTAGACGAAAAAATTCTCGAGTTACTCGGCAATGACCGGGCAGATACAGATATTGAGCACTATTGGAAAACCGTCGAAACAAATCTCCGGGAACATAAAGTCCGCCTAATTTTTGTTGCCGATAGTACGCCCAAAGAACTCCGGCGACTCATCGAATTTCTGAATGAGGAAATGATGCATGTCGAAGTCCTGGCGGTGGAGATTAAACAATTTCAGCGGGAAGATACACACGGTCAAAAAGCCTTGGTTCCCCGAGTGATTGGACTGACAGAAAGTGCACGAAGTACCAAAGACATCTCTTCTTCACGAACACAGCATACCACACAAGAAGCATTTTTAGAAGCCTGTCCTCCTGACATACGAGAGTTTTTTCAGAACGTCCTTGATACCGCTCAACAACAAGACTTCACGGTATATTGGGGGATCATCGGATTTTCAATTCGAACCTATTCCCCAAAACGGAATAAAGTGGCAAGTTTTGTGTATGGATATCCTCCAAATAAATTTCAAGTCTATCTTCATCCTGATTGGATAGACGACGAAAAAGCTGGAGCACTTCGTGAGGCATTACGAAAGTTCCAGGTCTTTGAAGAAGGTGGAAATTACACCTTGACAACCTTTGTGACGCAAGACAATATGACCCAATTGCAGACGATTTATCAGTTTATTGTCGAGCAAGTGAAAGAACATATTCAAGGCTATCAGAAAGATAGACCGTAGAATTTTGGCAAGAACGGCCCAGCCGAGCTGTGCTCTCGCGGAATAAAATTGTTCCCTCGCGCGCTGATTCGCGCTCGGGAACAATCCGCTCGAGCAGACAGCCCTACGGGGTGCTCCTCATCCGGCCTGTTGGCGTACCCATGGCATTCAAAACAAATCTTGCCTTATCCAGCAATTGGTGGTACGTTTAAAAATACAAAAGGAGGTACGTCATGGGTAATCTATTAAACATCATTCCAGTTAGCGATTTGAGGCAAGATGCCGCCAAGATTCTGAAACAATTACGAAACAAAAAAGAGCCGTTAGTCATTACGCAGCGGGGGCGGGCAGCTGCGGTAATAATCAGTGTCGATGCGTATGAGAAATCTGAAAATGAAAAAGAGATTCTGCGCCTTTTAGCCAAGGGAGATAGGGAAATAGAAATAGGTGAAGGATACGATCTGGACACTGTACTTGCTGAAGCTGATTCACTCTTAACCAAGGAACCCTCGTGAAGGTCCGCTTTACCCCTTCTGCCCGGACACAATTTCTTTCTGCCCTCTCATATATTCGGCGTGATAAACCTTCAGCTGCGACCAGTTTTCGAGATAGGACCGAAAGAATCTTGCGAAGGCTTGAGGATTTTCCCGAATCCGGAAGAATTATACCGGAGTTTCCAGAACTTCCATACCGGGAGGTGATTATTTCGCCATATCGATTTTTTTATAAAATCAAAGCCGACACTGTTTGGATTGTTGCAGTGTGGCATGGCGCGCAGCTTCCAAAGGAACCAACGAGTTGAACGCCAACCAGACGCCGGGAAGCATCGGCGCTTTAATCCAATACCCCGGCGGCGCTGGTGAGCTTTCGCGGGGATGACCGTCGAAGAGCGTAACAGTTTAGTGGTAACAGTTTAGTCCCTATTTTAAGTTATCTTTTCGGTGGAGGAAAGTATCAACTTGAATTGTCATACAGGGCAGCCTGAGCTATTTTTGTATCGGATGTGAAGAGTATTTGC